>NZ_LIRL01000221.1:0-487 GCF_001419795.1 Streptomyces niveiscabiei | reverse complement strand
TGACGGCGGAGACCTCCGCCGCGTGCTTGAGGAGGCCCGCGATGAAGGAGCGGCCGACCTTGGAGAGCTGGTACTCGGAGCCGGACTCGTAGAACGCGTTGCGGTCGCCCTCGAAGAGGGAGAGGTGCGTGTGCATGCCCGAGCCGGGGTGCTCGGAGAACGGCTTCGGCATGAACGTCGCCTGCACGCCCTGCTCCAGCGCGACCTGCTTCATGACCAGGCGGAACGTCATGATGTTGTCGGCGGTGGAGAGCGCGTCGGCGTACCGGAGGTCGATCTCCTGCTGCCCGGGCGCGCCCTCGTGGTGGGAGAACTCGACGGAGATGCCCATCGACTCCAGCATGGTGATCGCCTGGCGGCGGAAGTCCATGCCGATGTTCTGGGGCGTGTGGTCGAAGTAGCCGGAGTTGTCGGCGGGGGTGGGGCGGGACCCGTCGAGGGGGCGGTCCTTCAGGAGGAAGAACTCGATCTCGGGGTGGGTGTAGAA
>NZ_LIRL01000220.1 GCF_001419795.1 Streptomyces niveiscabiei | reverse complement strand
AGCTCCACCGGTACGCCGACGAGGCCGCCGCCCGCGCCGCGATCGAGGACCGGGACGTGTACGGCGCCGTGGTCGTCACCCCGGACGGCATGGAGCTGCTCACCGCGTCCGCCGCGAGCCCCGTCGTCGCGCAGCTGCTCCAGCAGGCGGTCGCCCAGCAGGCCGACGTCAAGACGGTGGACGTGGTCGCCGCCCCGGCGACGGACCCCCGGGGCGCCGCCCTCACCGCGAGCGTCCTGCCGCTGGCGATCGCCGGGATCGCGGCCGGCGCCGCGGTGACGATGCTGGGCCTCGCGGGCTGGCCGGCGATCACGGCGCTGCTGGGCTCGGCCGCTCTGGTCGGCGCGGTCGGGGCGGGCATCGCGGACAGCTGGCTCGGCGTCCTCACCGGCGACTGGTGGGCGGAGGCGGGCACCCTGGGCCTGGCGACCCTCGCGGTGAGCGCGGCGGTGGCCGGAGTCTCCGCGCTGGTCGGGCGCGCCGGGATGGCCCTCGTCTCCGCGGTCGTGATGCTCCTCGGCAACCCCTTCTCCGGCGCCGCCTCGGCCCCCCAGATGCTCCCCGCCCCGGCCGGCACGATCGGCCAGTGGCTCCCCCCGGGCGCCGGCGCGACCCTCCTGCGCTCGGTCTCCTTCTTCGACGGCGCGGCATCCCTGGGCCCGGCCCTCACACTGGCCTGGTGGGCGGCGATCGGGTTGGGTGCGGTACTGCTGGGTACGGCACTGAAGAGCCGTAGGACTTCCGGGGTACGGGAGTCGGCCGCCGCATGACGGCAACCTCGCCGGCGTACCGATCGCGTCACCCCACCGCCGGTCCCCGGTGTTCCGCCGCGATTCCGAAGCGCTGCCGTTCGCGAGGGGCTGAAGTGACCTCGCGGACCGTGGACACGGCGCTGATCACCGGTTCCTCGACGGGTGTGTCCATCGCGTCGAGCCGTTCCAGGTCGGCCGCGGAGACCAGTGCCACCAGGGGTTTTCCGTGTCGCGTGACGACGACGCGCTCGCCGCCGTAGACGACCCGGTTGATCAGGTCGGCGAGTTCAGCCCTGGCTTGCGTCACCGGAATTTCATAGGCCATACCTCATTCTAACGTCACGTACGTCCTGTACATTTTTTACAGACGTAGAAGGAGGGTCCCCATGAACCGCCCGACCGCCCATGCCCACGCGCGCCACGTCCTGCCGGAGTTCCACGAACGCACGAACAACGGCACCCGGACGCTGGACCCGTACTCGAAGCTCCTGGAGGAGCGGATCGTCTTCCTGGGGACGCCGGTGGACGACATCTCGGCGAACGACGTGATGGCCCAGTTCATGCACCTGGAGTACAAGGACCCGGACCAGGCGATCTCGCTCTACATCAACTCCCCGGGCGGCTCGTTCACGGCGATGGCGGCGATCTACGACACGATGCGGTACGTCAGCTGCGAGGTGGAGACGATCTGCCTGGGCCAGGCGGGCGCGTCGGCGGCGATCCTGCTCGCGGCCGGCACCCCGGGCAAGCGGCTGATGCTGCCCGGCGCGCGGGTGGTGATCGGCCAGCCCGAGGCCGGCGAGATCCAGGGCCAGGCCAGCGATCTCGCCATCCAGGCCGAGGAGTTGAGCCGTACCCGCGCGCTCCTGGAGGACATGCTCGTACGCCACACGGGCCGCGCCCCGGAGCAGGTGACCGAGGACATCGAGCGGGACCTGGTGCTCGACGCGGACGCGGCGGTGGCGTACGGCCTCGTCGACCGGATCGTGTCCAACCGCGAGGCGAGCGGCGGAAGGTGAGGGCTGGATGCTGCCGGAACTCCCCCCGCTCCCGGCGCTGACGCGCGCCGAGGCCGATCTGATCGACCACTATCTGGAGGTCGTGGACCTGCTGGGCCGCATCAACCCGAGCCGGGACGGTGACACCTACCGGGGCCTTCGGGCGGCGCAGGCGCTGGTGGCGAAGGCGGCGGCGCTGCGGGACGCGCTGACGCTGATGCACCAGCGCGGCGAGCACGAGGTCCACGCGGAGACCCTGGCGCGGGCGCTGCGCGTCCTGGACGGCGACCGGCGTACGGCGAGGGTGACGCTGCCGCCGCCCCGGAGCTGACCGCGCGCCTCACGCGCCCTCCCGTGCCCCCTCGACGCACAGAAGCACGCACCCCCGCCGCCTCCTCGCTCCACGCGTGCGTGCCTCCGCCCGCGCTCCCTCGCGGCGACGTACGGGGGCGTCGCGGGGTGCGTGATGACGCATCGCCACCGGAGGGCCGCCGGGTGGCGGACAGTGGCGTAGAACCGTCCCCCGTTCGGCGTAACGAGGTTTCCCTCCGGCGGCCCTCAGCGGTTGCGCAACCTGCGGAGACGGGGTGCGGACCGGGGCATTCCCGCCCTGATCGACGGCTGCGCAGGTGACGGACACGTGGCCGCTTCCTGAACTGTTCACCCGAATGGCTCAGTCGTGAGTAAGGCCACAAATCCTCGGATTCGTTGGGTATTTCGGTCACGAGTGAGTCAAGATCCCTGACTGACGACAAGCCCCCGCCACCAGAGGCGGGGCGGTCCGGGTGGACGCCGAGTCCTGCCGCTGCCCGGATGACCGAGTCGACAGGAGTGCATCGGCAGGAGTGGAGGACCCGAGCAGTACGGGTCGCCGGAACGGTCGCGCCATGGCCGTACCGCGCAGCCCTTGGGGTGAAGCCGTGGTGACACGGCCGGGCCAACTTCGCCAGCCCGAATCCGACAGGTCATCCTTCTCAGGCGGTTGACGAAGGGTTGCGCATGACTGCGCTCAATCGTGTCCCGTCGATGATGGTCCGAGCCGGTACGGTCTCGGCTTTCGCACTGGCCGCCGTGGGCGGCTCGGTGGTCGTACCGGGTGTCGCCTCCGGTGCCGAGGCGGCCACCGTCTCGGCGAAGGCGCTCCAGATCGCGGCGTCCAAGAAGGGCGCCCCGTACAAGTACGGCGCCGCCGGACCGAAGCGGTTCGACTGCTCGGGGCTCACGCAGTACGCGTTCAAGAAGGCGGGCAAGTCCCTGCCGCGCACGACCGGCCAGCAGTACAACAAGACCAAGCACATCTCCGCGTCGAAGCGGCAGAAGGGAGACCTGGTCTTCTTCCACTCGGGCTCGAACGTCTACCACGTCGGGATATACGCGGGCGCCAACAAGGTGTGGCACTCGCCGAAGACGGGTGATGTCGTACGGCTCCAGAAGATCTGGACCAAGAGCGTCTGGTACGGCCGCGTCAAGTAGCCGGCCGCGCCGTCGCCGTCCAGGGCAGTTCGCACAGGACCGTCTTGCCGCCCTCCTCGGTGGGCCGCACCCTGAGGCGCCCGCCGCACTCCGCCGCCAGTGAGCGGATGATCACCATCCCCCGGCCGTTGTCCTGCTGGACAGCGGCCGGGAGGCGTTTGGGGAACCTGGGGTGGCTGTCGGTGACGCCGACGCTGACCTGCTCGTCCCGGTCGAGGACGAGGTCGACGGTGAAGGTCGGCGACTGGCCGAGGGTGTGCTGGACGGCGTTGGTGGCGAGTTCGGAGACGATGAGGCGGATGGTCTCGGCGAGGTCCGCGCCGGGCGGCAGGCCCCACTCCGCGAGCGTGCCCGCGGTGAAGGTACGGGCCGCGGCGACCGACACGGGGTCGCTCGGCAGGGTGACGGATGCTTCCAGGTGGTCTGCCATGGCGACGTCGTCCCTTTCCCACGGGACCGGCGTCCGACACGAGGCGGATGGTTCGAGTACGGTCCCGGACTGGTGCTTCACCGTCAGACTGCCATTTCCACGGGCCTCCTGTGCGGCGATCCACCAGGATGTGCATATATCTGTCGCCCGAAGCGGTGAACTCTGCTACGGCAGATCGGATTTGGGCGGCGCGCAAGGAGTAATGGGGAGCAGTGAGGAGAAGGGCATGCAACACGGCCCCGCGGTACGCCGCCGCAAACTGGGCGCGGAACTGCGTGCGTTACGCAATCGGGCCCGGCTCACGAGCGGCGAGGCGGCCCGGCTGGTGGGCTGGCACCAGTCGAAGGTGAGCCGGATCGAGACCGGCACCAGCAGTGCGAAACCGGCCGATGTGGCGCTGCTCCTGGACGCCTACGGGGTGAGCGACGTCCGGCTGCGGGAGCTGATGCTGGTGCTCGCGGGGGACGGCGAGAGCGTCGGGCGGGACCACTGGTGGCACGCCTACCGGGGTGTCCTGCCGCCCACGTACCGGGACTTCATCAGCCTGGAGTCGCAGGCGAGCGCGATGCGCACGCTGGAGACGACGGTGGTTCCGGGGCTCCTCCAGACCCCCGAGTACGCCCGCGCGGTGACCCGCTCGGCCCTGGAGGGCGTGGACGAGGAGCAGTTGGACGCGCTGGTGGAGGTGCGGCTGGCCCGCCAGGACGTGCTGCGCGGGGACCCGCCGCTGCTGCTGAGCGCCGTCCTCGACGAGGCGGTGCTGCGCCGTCAGGTGGGCGGCCCCGAGGTGATGGCGGCGCAACTGGAACGGTTGCTGGAGGCCGCGAAACTCCCTCAGGTGACGCTCCAGGTACTGCCGTTCTCGGCGGGAGCGCATATCGGGGTAACCGGGCCTTTCGTAGTCTTCTCGTTCTCGAGCGTTTCCGATCTGGATGTGGTCGTTCTCGACCACTTGACGAGTAGTCATCACCTTGAGGGGAAGGAAGACCTCCGGGCCTACTCGGAGGCTTTCACCAAGCTTCAGATCCATGCCCTTTCACCCGAGGACTCATTGGATTTCATCGCCGGGACAGGTGACGGCGCGTAAGGAGGCACCCCCATGTCAGCACTGCCTCGGAACGTTCCTTCCGCAAGCGCACTGCATATCGCACCGCACGAGGCGCGGTGGCTGCGCAGCAGCTACAGCACCGGAGCCAACAACTGCGTGGAGACAGCCCCGTACGCGGGTCTCCTCGCGGTCCGCGACTCCAAGTCCCCCACCGGACCCGCGCTGCTCTTCACCCCGGGGAGCTGGGCGGAGTTCGCCTCAGCCCTCTGAGACACCCCCAGCACGGCCGTGCCGCCGACTCATGGTCGTGTCGCGTCGATCACCCGCACCGCGCGGTCCAGCTCGACCCCGGAGAGGTCCGCGCGGGCGGTCAGCCGCAGCCGTGAGACACCGTCGGGCACGGAAGGGGGACGGAAGCACCCCACCGCGAGCCCCGCCGTCCGGCAGTCCGCCGCCCAGCGGACGGCCGCCTCGGGCGACGGGGCGCGCACGGAGACGACCGCGGCGTCGGGACGTACCGCGTCCAGGCCCGCGGCCGTCAGCCGGTCGTGCAGCTCGCCCGCGACCTCGCGGGCCCGCAGCGCCCGCCCGGGCTCCCGCCGCAGCAGCCGCAGGGCCGCGAGGGCGGCTCCGGCCGCCGCCGGGGCGAGCCCCGTGTCGAAGATGAACGTGCGGGCCGCGTTGACGAGATGGTCGATCACCTTCGCCGGTCCCAGCACCGCGCCGCCCTGGCTGCCGAGCGACTTCGACAGGGTGACGGTGACGACGACGTCGTCGGCCCCCGCGAGCCCGGCCGCGTACGGCGCGCCGCGCCCGCCGTCGCCGATCACGCCGAGGCCGTGCGCGTCGTCCACGACCAGCCCGGCGCCCGCTTCCCGGCAGGCCGCCGCGAGCCGGGTGAGGGGGGCCGCGTCGCCGTCGACGGAGAACACCGTGTCGGAGACGACGATCGCCTCGCCGTCGTGCGTGCGCAGGGTCTTGCGCACCGCCTCCGGGTCGGCGTGGCCGGTGACCTGGACCGTGCCCCGGGCCAGGCGGCAGCCGTCGATGAGGGAGGCGTGGTTGCCCGCGTCGGAGAGGACGAGGGTGCCCTCGGGGGCGAGGGCGGTGACGGCGGCGAGGTTCGCGGCGTAGCCGGAGGAGAACACGAGGGCCGCCTCGGCGCCGCAGAAGTCGGCCAGTTCGCGTTCCAGTTCGGCGTGCAGCTCGGTCGTGCCGGTGACGAGGCGGGAGCCGGTGGCGCCGCCGCCCCAGGTTCTGGCCGCCCGCGCCGCGCCCTCGGTGACCTCGGGGTGGCGGGCCAGGCCCAGGTAGTCGTTGCTCGCGAGGTCGAGCAGCGGGCTGTCGGCGGGGCGGGGGCGCAGGGTGCGGACGAGTCCGGCGCGGCGGCGCACCTGTGCGTGGTCGTCGATCCAGCCGAACGCCATGGCTCCTCCGGGGCTTGTGCGCTTTGTAGACAGCGAACAGACCCTAGCGGGCCGACAAGCCGCCCACTGTGTGGCAATACCCACACGTCAAGCGGGGTCTGTTGTACGGTCCCCACCTTGGCCCGGGGCCGTCCGGTAGGACAGGATCGGCTCCCATGGACCTGCTGACGACGCTGGTGGACAAGGGGCTTCGGCGCGAGCCGCCGACCCGCGAGGAAGCGCTGGCCGTGCTGCGCACCTCGGACGACGACGTGCTGGACGTGGTGGCCGCGGCCGGGAAGGTGCGCCGGCACTGGTTCGGGCGCCGGGTGAAGCTGAACTACCTCATCAACCTCAAGTCGGGCCTGTGCCCCGAGGACTGCTCGTACTGCTCCCAGCGCCTCGGTTCGACGACCGGCATCCTCAAGTACACGTGGATCAAGCCGGACGAGGCGTCCCGTACGGCCGCCGCCGGGATCTCCGGGGGCGCCAAGCGGGTCTGCCTGGTCGCGTCCGGGCGCGGTCCGACGGACCGGGACGTCGACCGGGTCTCCGAGACCATCAAGGCGATCAAGGACGGGAACGAGGGCGTCGAGGTCTGCGCCTGCCTCGGCCTGCTCACCGACGGCCAGGCGGAGCGGCTGCGCGAGGCCGGTGCCGACGCGTACAACCACAACCTCAACACGTCCGAGTCGACGTACGGCGAGATCACGACGACCCACACGTACGCGGACCGCGTCGACACGGTCGGCAAGGCGCACGCGGCCGGGCTCTCCGCCTGCTCCGGGCTCATCGCGGGCATGGGCGAGAGCGACGAGGACCTCGTCGACGTCGTCTTCTCGCTGCGCGCGCTCGACCCGGACTCGGTGCCGGTCAACTTCCTGATCCCCGTCGAGGGGACGCCGCTGGCGAAGGAGTGGCACCTCAGCCCTCAGCACTGTCTGCGGATTCTGTCGATGGTGCGGTTCGTGTGTCCCGACATCGAGGTGCGGATCGCGGGCGGGCGGGAAGTTCATCTGCGGTCGATGCAGCCGGTCGCGCTGCACGTCGCCAACTCGATCTTCCTCGGGGACTACCTGACGACCGAGGGGCAGACGGGCCAGGCGGACCTGGACATGATCGCCGACGCCGGATTCGAGGTGGAGGGCGCGGATCAGGTGACGTTGCCCCAGCACCGGGTGGATGCGGCGGGCTGTGGTGGGGGCGGGGTGTGCGGTACGTCCGACTCCGCGCCGCCGGTGGCCGCGTCCGGTGAGCCCCGTACCGACCTCGTCGCCGTCCGCCGTCGCGGGGTCGGAACGGATCTCGCGCCGAATGCCTGACGTATCCGAGCTGTTGGAGCTGGACCGGCGGCACGTCTGGCATCCGTACGGTCCGATGCCGGGCGCCGTCGAACCGCTCGTCGTCGAGGCGGCGAGCGGGGTCCGGCTCCGACTCGCGGACGGCCGGGGCGAGTTGGTGGACGGCATGTCGTCGTGGTGGTCGGCGATCCACGGCTACCGGCACCCGGCGCTGGACGAGGCCGCGCGCGAGCAGCTCGACCGCATGAGCCACGTGATGTTCGGTGGCCTCACCCACGAACCGGCCGTCCTGCTCGCGAAGTCGCTCGTCGACATCACCCCCGACGGCCTGGAGCACGTGTTCCTCGCGGACTCGGGCTCGGTGTCGGTCGAGGTCGCGGTCAAGATGTGCCTCCAGTACTGGCGTTCGCTGGGCCGCCCGGCCAAGCAGCGCCTGCTGACCTGGCGCGGCGGCTACCACGGCGACACCTGGCACCCGATGTCCGTGTGCGACCCCGAAGGGGGCATGCACGAGCTGTGGTCGGGCGTCCTGCCCCGCCAACTCTTCGTGGGCGCGCCCCCGTCGGAGTTCGACGAGGGGTACGCCGATGAGCTGCGCGCGGCGATCGCGCGCCACGCGGACGAGCTGGCCGCCGTCATCGTGGAACCTGTCGTGCAGGGGGCGGGCGGGATGCGGTTCCACTCCCCCGCGTATCTGCGCGTGCTGCGCGAGGCGTGCGACGAGCACGGCGTGCTGCTCGTGTTCGACGAGATCGCGACCGGGTTCGGCCGTACGGGTGCGCTGTTCGCGGCGGACCACGCGGCGGTGACGCCGGACGTGATGTGCCTCGGCAAGGCGCTGACCGGCGGATACATGACGCTCGCTGCGACGCTGTGCACGGCGCGGGTCGCCGAGGGGATCTCGCGCGGCGAGGTCCCGGTGCTGGCCCACGGGCCGACGTTCATGGGCAATCCGCTCGCCGCCGCCGTCGCCCGCGCCTCGATCGAGCTGCTGCTCGGGCAGGACTGGGCGGCCGAAGTGAAGCGGATCGAGACGGGGTTGACGGAGGGCCTGTCAACAGCCTTGTCGCTGCCGGGAGTTCGGGACGTCCGGGTTCTCGGGGCCATCGGGGTCGTCCAGTTGGACCACCCCGTCGACATGGCGGCGGCCACGGCGGCGGCCGTCCGCGAGGGCGTGTGGCTGCGGCCGTTCCGCGACCTCGTGTACACGATGCCACCGTACGTCACCGGCGACGACGACGTCGCCCGGATCGCGCGCGCGGTGTGCGCCGCCGCGCGGGAGGGATGAGCATGGCGGTCCTGGTCGTCACGGGGACGGGCACGGAGGTCGGGAAGACCGCTGTCACGGCGGCGGTCGCCGCCACCGCGGTCGCGGCGGGGCGTTCGGTCGCCGTGCTGAAGGCCGCGCAGACCGGGGTGGGGCC
>NZ_LIRL01000022.1 GCF_001419795.1 Streptomyces niveiscabiei | reverse complement strand
GCCCCCGCACTGGCCCGGCGGCCTCACCGTCGCCCTCCACCCCCTTCCCGTCACCCACACCGACACCGGAATCCTGCTCCAGCTCCGGGAGGAATACGACACACGGGACGGCACCCCGGCGGGCATCACCGGCGAATTGATCCACGACCACGCCCTTTGCGACCGGAAAACCGCAGAACGTCTCATAGCCGCCTTCAAGGACCGGCTCACCGCGCTGTGCGCCGACCCCGACGCCCCGATCGTCCTGAACGGGCCGGAAGGGGAAAGTCACGGCAATTCCGGGGCGATATCACGGCCTCGGTGAAGGGGAAAGTGAAGATCTCGCCTCTTGTGTCACAGACGCCGCCCACACCCGGGCGGCGTCTCCTTTTCCGCCCCCTTATCCACGGGCCCGGCGCGGGCCCGCGCGGGAAGGGGGTTTGGCACAGCACGAATCCCGCTGCTCGGCGCCTGTTCCGGGGCCCGGGGAAAACTCCGCTATTTCAGCCACGCCAGAAACAGTGGCTCGCCGCCGGACGCCTGGATATGTTGCCGTGGCGGGGGTTCGTGCTCCCGTTCGAGCGAATGGCCTAGGGGGAGAACACGTGATCAGCGAAGCCGTGGAGGACACCGTACGGCGAGCACGCGCGGCCCAGGCGCACGCGGCGTCCTGGACCCAGGAACAGGCGGACGAGGCCGCGGTGGCCGCCGGCTGGCACTGCTACCGGGAAGGCACCGCACGCCGGCTGGCCCGCCTCAGCTTCGAGGAGACCGGACTCGGCAACGTCGAGGACCTCTACGCCCTCCAGCGCCGCCGCACCCTGGGCATCCTGCGCGACCTGCACGGCGCGCGAACCGTCGGCGTCGTCGACGAACAGCCGGACCTCGGCCTGGTGCGGATCGCGAAACCGCTCGGCGTCATCGCCGTCGCGAGCCCCGCCACCGCCCCCGCGCCCGGCATCATCTGCAACGCGCTGCCCATGCTGAAGACCCGCAACGCCGTCGTGTTCAGCCCCCACCCGCGCGCCGAGCGCGCCGCACGGGCCGTCGTCGACGTCCTGCGCGAAGGGCTCGCCGAGGTCGGCGCCCCCGAGGACCTCGTGCAGTGCCTGCCCGAGGCGGGCCGCGAGAGCGGCACCCGGCTCATGGCGGCGGCCGACTTCGTCGTCGCGATCGGCGGGGCGGGCACCGTCCGCCGCGCCCACCACAGCGGAACCCCCGCGATCGGCGCGGGAGTCGGCAACCCCACCGTCATCGTCGACGAGACCGCCGACCTCGCCGACGCCATCGGCAAGATCCACAGCGGCGCCGGCTTCAACAACGGCACCTCCTGCTCCTCCGAGAGCAACGTGCTCGTCCACTCCTCCCTCGCCGCCGCCTTCGAGGAAGGGCTCGTCCACGCGGGCGCGCACCTGTGCGACGCCGCCGAGGCGGCCCGGCTGACCGCGCTGCTGTGGCCGGACGGCACCACCCTGAACCGGACGGTGATCGGCCGCTCCGTCGCCGAGATCGCCCCCGCCGCGGGCATCGCCCTCGACCAGCCCGAGAAGGTCTCGGTCCTCGTCCTGCCCTGCCCCGACCCCGCGCGGGCCGGCGCCGTCCTGCGCGAGAAGATCTCACCGGTGCTGACGACGGCCCGCTACGACGACTTCGACGAGGCGATCCGGCTCGTCAAGGACATCTCCGAGCGCTGCGGCGGACGCGGCCACAGCTGCGCCGTGCACACCCGGGACGCCGCGCGCGTCCTCAGGCTCGCGGAGGCGGTCGACAGCTGCCGGGTCGTCGTCAACCAGTCGACCATGACCAACACGGGCAGCTTCGACAGCGGCGTCCCTTTCACCACCACCCTCGCCGGCGGCACCTGGGGCGGCTCCGGCGTCTCCGGCAACGTCACCTGGCGGCACTTCCTCAACCACACCACCGTCTCCCGGCCGATCCCGGCCCGCGTCCCCGACGAGGCCGTCGTCTTCGCCGGGTACCGGCACGGCGCCTGACGGGGAGCGGACGTGCCGATCAGCAGGATCAACGGGATCGACCTGAGCTTCGAGGACACCGGACACGGCGAACCC
This sequence comes from Streptomyces niveiscabiei, assembly GCF_001419795.1. GTDB lineage: Bacteria > Actinomycetota > Actinomycetes > Streptomycetales > Streptomycetaceae > Streptomyces > Streptomyces niveiscabiei. The sequence goes on along the minus strand of NZ_LIRL01000022.1, from coordinate 7,518 downwards.
GTCGTCATGGTCATGGGCTCCGGCTCCGCGGGCCGCGCCTGGCACCTGCACCAGGTGCCCGCCCTGGTCGCCGCCGGCTACCGGGTCGTCACCTTCAACAACCGCGGCATACCGCCGACCAGCCCGTGCGCGGACGGCTTCACGATCGACGACCTGGTCGCCGACACCGCCGCCCTCGCCGACCACCTCGGCCTCGGGCCGTGCAGGTTCGTCGGCACCTCGCTCGGCGCGCACATCACCCAGGAACTCTGCCTGGCCCGGCCCGACCTGGTCACCGACGCCGTCCTGATGGCGACCCGCGGACGCACCGACGTCTTCCGCCGCGCCCACGCCCGCGCCGAACGGGAGTTCCACGACCTCGGCCGGGAACTGCCGCCCCGCTACGCCGCGACCCTGCGCGCCCTCCAGTACCTCTCCCCGGCCTCGCTCGACGAGGACAAGGAGATCCAGGACTGGCTGGACATCTTCGAGGTCGCCCCCGTCGCCCACTCCGGGGGCCACCGCGCCCAGATGGACATCGACATCACCACCAGCCGCCTCGCCGCCTACCGCGCCATCCGCGCCCGCTGTCTGGTCATCGGCTTCGCCGACGACCTCGTCCTGCCGCCGCACCTCGCCCGCGAGGTCGCCGCCGCCATCCCCGGCGCCCGCTGGACCGAGATCGCCGACGCCGGCCACTACGGCTACCTGGAGCGTCCCGACCAGGTCAACGCGGCGCTGCTGGAGTTCTTCGCCGGGCGCGGCTGATCCGTTTTCCGCACGTCGCTCCGACCCGGGCGGCACTGTGTCGCGCGGGCCGGTGGCGAGCCATGAAACCCCCACTTCAAGGAAGGGAAACACCCCATGGAGAACCCGTTCGACGACGAGAACGGCACCTTCTACGTCCTGGTCAACGACGAGAACCAGCACTCGCTGTGGCCCGTCTTCGCCGAGGTGCCGGCCGGCTGGAAGGTCGTCTTCGGCGAGGACACCCGCGCGGCGTGCCTGGAGTACGTCGAGGAGAACTGGACGGACATGCGGCCCACGAGCCTCATCAAGGAGATGGAGGCCAACGAGGCCGCCCGCGCCGCCCGGGCCGCGCAGGAGGCGGCATCCAGCCCGGCGGCCGGTGCCGCCGTCTGACACACCGGGCTCCTCGCGCAGGAGCCGTACGGGGGTGCCCCGGGCGATGTCCCGGGGCACCCCCGCGTTCCCTGGACGTCGCCGTCACTGCACGTCGCGCCGGACGGGGACCAGCAGAGCGACGAGGACGGCGGCCAGGGCGTACGCGGCGAGCAGGAAGCCGCCGCCGACCGGGGAGAGCAGGGAGATCGCGCTGGTCGAGGTCTGCTCGGCGAGCGCGTCCGCGACGTAGGTGAAACCGGTCAGCGAGGCCGTCGCGCCGCCGGGGAGCAGCGGGTAGAGGACGTTCACGCCGGGGATCGCCATGAGGAGCGTCTCGCCCATGTAGAGGTAGCCGACCACGAGGGCCAGCGCGGCGATCTGGTGGCGGATCAGCGCGCCCATCCCGACGCCGAGCAGCGTGTACACGGCCATCGCGACCGCGAGCCGCAGCAGCAGGACCAGGACGTCGCCGCCGGCCATGCCCAGCGGCACGCCGCGCGCGGCGGCGGCGCCGAACAGGGCGAGCCCCGCCGTACCGGTCAGGACCAGGCCGTAGACCAGGCCGGCGACGCCGTACGTGACGAGCTTCGCGGTGAGGACCTGCCAGCGGCGGGGGGCGAACAGGAAGGTGAAGTTGACCGTTCGGTGGCGGTACTCGGAGGTCACGGCGACCGTGCCGAGCGCGGCCGGGACGAACACCGTGTAGCTGAGGAAGCCGAGGACCGCTCGGGTGCCCTCCGCGGTGTCCAGGGCGGGCAGCGGGGGATCGAAGTTCTCAGGGCCGACGAGGCCGAGCAGGCCGACGAGGCCGCCGCCGAAGGCGCAGGCGGTGAGGAGGGCGCCGAGCCAGAGGCGGGTGGCGGTGAGGCGGCGGAACTCGGCTCGGACCAGGTTGCTCATCGCCGGCTCCCTTCGTGATCGGCGGGGGTCTTGTCCGGCTGGTCCCCGTCCGCGGTGAGCCGGAGGAACAGCTCCTCCAGCCCGACGTTCTCGGTGACCAGTTCGTGCACGCGCAGGCCGGCCGCCAGGGCGGTGTCCGCGACCTGTTCGGAGCTGAGTCCGCGCACCCGCAGCCAGCCGTCCCGGGCGGGCTCGACCTGCCCCGCCGGGAGGGCCGCGGCGAGCGCCTCGCCGTCGGGGGAGCGGACCAGGACGGCGGGGCGCACCGCCCGGGTCAGCTCCGCCAGCGGCCCGGCCGCGACCAGTCGGCCGCGCCGGATGACGATGACGTCGTCCACGATCTGCTGGACCTCGCTGAGGACGTGGCTGGAGACCAGGACCGTGCGCCCCTCGGCGGCGAGGGTGCGCAGGAAGCGGCGCAGCCAGGCGATGCCCTCCGGGTCGAGGCCGTTGCTCGGCTCGTCGAGGAGCAGCACCCGGGGGTCGCCTAGCAGGGCCGTCGCGAGGCTCAGGCGCTGGCGCATACCGGTGGAGAACTCGCGGGTCGGGCGGTGCGCGGCGCCCGCGAGCCCCAGCCGCTCCAGCAGTTCGTCCGCGCGGGAGTCGGGGTAGCCGCCCATCGCGGCGTAGACCCGCAGGTGGCGGCGGGCCGTCTGGGCGGGGTGGAAGGCGGACGCGTCCAGGACGGCGCCGACGGTCTCGGAGGGTCTCGACAGCTGCGCGTAGCGCTTCCCGCCGATCGTCGCGCTGCCCGAGGTGGGGGCGACGAGTCCGAGGATCATCCGCATCGTGGTGGTCTTGCCCGCGCCGTTGGGGCCGAGGAAGCCGGTGACCACGCCGGGCTCGACGCGGAAGCCGAGCCCTTCCACCGCGGTCACCGGGCCGAACCTCTTCGTCAGGTCCGTGACCTCGATCCGCTGTCCGGCAGCCGTCACGCCGCGCTCCCGGACCCCTGCGTGATCCGCCGGGCCAGGTCCGCGGCGTTCTCGACGGAGACCACGATCTCGTCGAACTCGCCGCCGGACGCCTCCTTGTCGAGCAGGACGCGCAGCCCCGGTTCACCGCGCCGGGCCGCCACGAGCTGGCGGGGGCCGGTGAAGATGCCCCAGGTGCCGATCTTGGTGAACGCGGACTGGTAGCCGTTGCGTGCGCCGTGCGCGGCCTTGAACGGCCGCTCCACCAGGGTGACTTCCCGGACGGACGCCAGCGGCACCGTCACGTCCTCCCTCCCCGTCCAGCGGCTCTCGCGTTCGGTGAACTCGACCGTCAGCCGGGTCCCGGAAACCTTTACCGCTGCCATGGCGATCCTCCTCGCCCCTGTTCCTTCAGGAACTGTCGTGCGGGAACTGTCGTGAGCGTCTGTTCTAGTAGATGTATATCAGATAGGATCTGCCTCGTGCACCTGATTCTCGACCTCGACAGCGAGACGCCGATCTATCAGCAGATCCGTGACCGGGTGGTGGAAGCCATCGCGGAGGGACTGCTCGTGGCGGGCGCCTCGCTGCCCTCCACGCGGCAGCTCGCGGGGGACCTCGCCATCAACTTCCACACCGTGAACAAGGCGTACGACCTGCTGCGGCGTGAGGGCATCATCCGGATCAACCGCAAGAGCGGGGCCGTGGTGCGCCCCGATCCCGGGCACGGGCCGGTGGAGGCGCAGGCGGTCGCCGACTGGGAGCGGCGGGCGCGGACGCTCCTCGCGGAGGCGGTGGTGCGGGGGATCCCCCGGGAGGAGATCGTCGAGCGCGTACGGCTGACGCTGGAGGGGTTCGGGGCACAGGAGCCGGAGAGGCCGGAGAAGCTGGAGAAGGGGGACGGGAGCGAAGGGCTCGACGGTCCCGGCGGGTACGGCGGTGCGCGGTGAGGCGGCGCCGGGGTGTGCGGGTGGGCGCGGACCGTGCTCCTGCCGCGTGCCGCCGTACGGGACGTGCCGTGCGGGGCGGCGCGCGACAGGAGAGGACCGCGTGGCCGGCGCGTGACAGGAGGGGGGTCGCGCGGTCGGGTACGCGGTGCGGCGGGTCAGGCCGCTTCGGCGTGCTTGGGCCAGTGGAAGCCCATGGACAGGGCGATGCCGAGCGGGGTGAGGGTGTGGATCGCGGACGTCCTGGTCCGGGTCGTCGAGATCAGCCCGGCGTTGCGCAGTACCGTCGCGTGCTGGCTCGCGGAGCCCGCGGAGATGCCGACGTGATGGGCGAGTTCGGTCGTCGTACGGCTCTCGGCCAGCGCCTGGAGCACGGCCGAGCGGGTGCTGCCCACCAGCGAGGCCAGCGACTGCTCCGGCGGTGCGAAGGTCCACAGCGCCGTCGCCACCAGGGGGTTGGGCACCGCGGGATAGACCAGGACCGGTGGTTTCTCGGGCTCCTCCTCGTTCAGGAAGAGGCGCGGCGAGCCGCTCAGGAAGAGCGAGGGCACCAGGACGATCCCGCTCCCCGACAGCCGTACCTCACCGGAGTGCCGGCTCGGGACGGTCAGTACCGGAGGGCGCCATCTCATCTTGCGGTTGAGTGCCCCGAAGACCTGGTGCAGGCCGCCCGTGAACATCAGCCGGCCGCAGGACTCCCGCTCGCTCTCCAGATAGCTGAGCGCGCGGGGCCAGTACGGCCGGATCGCGGCCTCCTGGAACTCCCTGAGGCCGCAGGTGAGATGGCGCAGCCGGGGGGCGGGTATCCCCTCGGTGCTCAGCTCCGTCTTGACGGTGTCCGGCGCGGTGACCCGCAGCGAGACGAGGTCGGGCGAGGAGGCCAGGGACTCCGCCAGGTTGAGGAAGTGGGGCAGTCGCCGTATGTACTCGGAGCGCACGCCCCTGCGCCAGCCGGCGTAGGCGTCGTTGGCGTTGTGGCGCAGGACCTCGAGGGCGAATAACGACTCGGCCGTCGGGCCGAGCGTCTTGAGGAGCCGGAAATTCGCCACGTCGTCGAAGGTGAAATGTATCTGTAGTCCGTGTGTTCTTCTCTCATTCGCTCTGCTGTGCTGTCCTCGTTGAGCATGCCTGAGCATTTATACCCATCCTCATTCAGCTCGTGGCGAGGTGCATGAATCGCAAGATTCGAAGCCCCCGTTGTTACTGCAGCGTTTCGGCATATGCCCGTGACCACTTCGTGGCTGCTGCACGGGCACGACTCGGCCACGTTTAGTGTACAACAAGTCGTCCTTGTTGACAGAGGGGTGGAGGAGTTGTTCCGGTTCGAGTTGTCCGCCTGCTGGGCATTTGCTGCGAGTACTCATTGGTAGAACCCTGCAAATTGCCTCGGCGCGTGATGGACCGTCAGATTTCCGGGGTCGGTACCGATTCGATTAACACCTTCAGGAACCCCGATTGACCTGCGGGTTTCTGAATCCGCCGAACCCTGTTGCCCGCCGGTCGCCCATGCGGGATTCTGACTGGGCCGAGGCGGCGTGCTCGTGCGTTCACCCACCGTCCGTCCGGCAATCGACCCCCGGGCGTGCGCGACAGCCGCCCTATTTCCGCATCACGACGGCAGCGGACGAATTGGTCCCGACCAACGTACGCGTGCCAATGAACCGCGGAATTATGGAGAGGATGTCGTGAAGGCTGCTCGTCTGTCGGAAACCTTCCGTCGGCTGGTGCGCAGGCACCGGGTCCCCGGTGCGCAACTGGCGCTGTACCACGACGGCGAACTCACCGAATGCGTCGTCGGCCAGGAATCACTGCGCACCGGCCGACCGGTCACCCCGGAATCCGTGTTCCCCTACGGATCGGTCACCAAGTTCCATACGGCCGCCCTGACCATGCAGTTCGTTTCCGACGGCGATCTCGACCTCGACGAGCCGCTCGCCGGGCTCGTCCCCGAACTGCGCCGGCCCCCCGGCCACGCACTCGGCGCCGCGACCGTCCGTCAGCTCCTCAGCCACACCGCGGGACTCGCCGACACCGTCGACTGCCCCGACATGCGAGGGCCGTCCTACCAACGGTGGGCGGCTGCCTGCGCCGAGACACCCGGACTCTTCGGCCCCGGTCTCGCGTTCTCCTACTCCAACGCCGGGTACTGCCTGATGGGGCGGGTCCTCGAATGCGCGTCGGGGATGGACTGGTGGACGGCGCTGGAGACCTGCCTCCTCCATCCCCTGGGCGTGACACCGGCGTTCCTGCACGATCCGCGCCCCGGCGCTCCCGCCCACCGGGTCACGGACGGTCATGCCGTACGGCTCGATGCGAGCGGCGACGGTGGTGTCGAACCTGTCGACCACCTCATCCCTCTGTCGACGGCCGCCGCCGGGGCCCTCGCCGGCAGCGCCACCGCTCTCGTCACCGCCGCCCGTCTCCATCTCGACGACCGCTCCGGAGTACTGGACAAGGACGCCGCCGCCGAGATGCGTGCCCTCGTGCCGGGAGCCGAACCCTACGGGCTCGCCGACGGCTGGGCACTCGGTCTCATGGCCCACCACGGCACCGACGGCACCACCTGGCTCGGCCACGACGGCGCCGTCGCGGGCTCCTCCTGCCACCTTCGCCTGCACCCCGGGACGAACACCGCCCTCGCGCTGACCGCGAACGCCACGACCGGCGGCCGGCTCTGGGACGACCTGCTCGGCGAACTCCGCGCGCAGGGGCTGGACATCGGCCACTACGCCCTGCCGCACCCGGACACCCCGCACGTCGAGGATCCCGCCGAGTACGTCGGCGAGTACACCAACGGCGACCTGACGCTCGTCGTGGTCGCGGATCCCTCCGGGCTCTTCCTCACTCGCCGGGACTACTTCGACTCCCGGCTCGTGATCCACCAGGACGACCGCTTCGTCGCCCGCGACACGGAGCTCGACTCCGTCCCCGTCGTCGGGCGGTTCGTCCGGGAGCGGGCGGAGGGGCCCGTCACGCTCCTCCAGTACGGCGGACGCGCGCTGGCGCGCCGCTAGGCGTACGGGCCGGTGCCGCCCTCCGCGTGTTGCCGCCTTTGTCCCCACCCCGTCCAAGTCGCAAGGTGATCAGGAGTCATGACGATGCGTGAGGTTCGTGAGTCCGGGCGGTCTGTGGTGGAGGTGTTCGGGGAGCGGGTGGTGGAGGCGCCGGATGCGGTGGCGGTGGTGTGTGGGGAAGTGGTGTTGACGTATGGGGAGTTGGCGGAGCGGTCGGACCGGTTGGCTCGGGTGTTGGCGGGGCGTGGGATCGGTGTTGAGTCGCGGGTCGGGTTGTCGCTCGGGCGGTCTGCTGACCTGGTCGTTGCGATGCTGGGGGTGCTGAAGGTCGGGGCGGCGTACGTTCCGCTGAATCCGGCGTTTCCGGAAGAGCGTGTGCGTCAAGTTCTGGCGGATGCGGGTGTTGAGCTGGTGCTCGGTGAAGTCGCGGGGCCGGAGGGGGAGTTGCCGGTTCCGTCGGGTGGCTCCTTGGCGTATGTGATGTTCACGTCCGGCTCGACCGGGCGGCCGAAGGGGGTCGCTGTCACGCAGAGTGCTGTGGTGGCGTTGGCTGCTGATGCGCGGTTCGCGGGGCATGAGCGGGTGTTGTTCCATTCGCCGCACTCTTTCGATGCCGCGACGTACGAGATCTGGGTGCCG
>NZ_LIRL01000219.1 GCF_001419795.1 Streptomyces niveiscabiei | reverse complement strand
GACCAGCCCCGCCCCGATCAGATCCTCCACCACCCCCTCCACCGTCGGCCGCGACAGCCCGGTCACTCGCGTGACCTCCGTCAGCGTCGCCCGCTCCGCCGCACGCAACGCATGCAGCACCACAGCGGAGTTGATCCGCCGCAACAACGACGGATCCCCACCGATGAGCCGCCCCACGCGTGTCCTCCCCGCCAGTCGAGTGTGGGCGGATCGTACGTCCCGGCGGCACACGCTGGGGCCACCGGGACGTGCACGAGTCAGGTTCAGGCCTCCGACACGTACCCCACGAAGTGGGTCCAGCCGTCGCGGCCGACGGAGAAGTGGGGGCGGGTCACGTCCTTGGAATCCCGTACGCAGATGGCTTGTTCGGCGACGGAGACTTCCACGCAGTCGTCACCAGAGCTGCCGCTGTAGCNNCTGTAGCTGGACTTGAACCAGAAGGCGACCTCAACACAGTCGTCACCCTCCGTCCCGCTGTAGCTGGACTTGAACCAGGCGAGTTCCGTCGTGCTCATAGTTCTCCTCGCAGTTGCTCCAACAGGCCCCGCGATTCTTGAGGGCTCGGAGCCTGCGAGCGCAGTGTTTCATAGCGTTGACGGAGAACACTCACTGCTTTCGGATCGGAGATCAGCCGCCCGTTCTCCTGTCCTTCGGAGTAGGCCAGCCAGCGTTGCTTCGGGGTCTCCAGGAGTCGGATCGGTCCGTCCGTGCACGTGTGCAACCCGGCCTCCAGCGGCACGAGTTGAATCGTGACGTTACGCAGCAGACTCAGGTCCAGCACGTGATCGAGCAGCCTTCGCATCTGATCGGGCCCACCCATCCTGCGGCGGAACAGGTGCTCCTCCAGGATGAAGCTGAACTCGACGTTCGGCCGTCCGCGCAGCAGCTCCTGGCGCTCCAGCCGAGCGAACACCTGATCCTCGATCTGCTGGTCGGACAGCAGCGGAACACGGTGCTCGAACAGCGCCCGCAAGTACTCCTCCGACTGCAACAGCCCCGGCACCAACCGGCACTCGTAGGTGCACAGCCTCGCCGCCTTCTTCTCCAGCCGCGCCCACTTCCTGAACCACACCGCCAACCCGGCTTCGCCCCGCGTCAGGAACCGCGCCGCCTTCCGCAGCGCTCCCGTGTTCCCCAGCGCGTTCTCCGCCTTGTCCACGAAGCTCTCATCCGGCATCCGCCGCCCCAACTCCACCGATTCCACCGTGTGCTTGGAGTACCCGACGAGCAAACCGAATTGTTCCCTGCTGAGCCCCTGATGCTCCCGCAGACCCTGGACGACAGCCCCGAACGTCTTCAGACTGTCGGAAGGATCGGGCTCACGTTCGTGGTCGTCGACCGCCTCCACCCCGTCCCCGTCCTCGTCCAAGATCTCCGCACCGTCGGTCATACGCGGCCACCTCCGGGTCTGTACGTGCGCTGTTCCCCGCGATCGACCCGCCCAGGGTGACGGCAATATCCGCGTACCGTCTACGGATTGCCCCCGTACGCTGACGGAGCGTACGGGCCTCAGGTCTGGAACGCGCCCCCGCGCGCCCTCCACCTTGGCCTCATGAACACCACGACTCCCCAACTCCCCGACACCGTACACACTTTCGACCAGCTCCTGTCGTCCACGCGCAGGGGCGCCCGCCTGGCCCGGCTCCTCACGGCCGAGCGCCTCCAGGCGTGGCGGGTCCCCCCGGCGCACACGGAGCGCATCGAGCAGGTCGTCGCCGAACTCGCGTCGAACGCCGCGCTCCACGGCCGTGTCCAGGGCCGCGACTTCCGTATCGGCCTCGCTCTCGACACCACGACCGGCATCCTGCGCGCGGCGCTCACGGACGCGCGCGGAGACCGGCTCCCCTGGCCGCAGCCGAACCCGGACGCCGAGTCGGGACGGGGCCTCGTCCTCGTCGCGGCACTCGCGGACCGCTGGGGGACCGTCCCCTACCCGCCGAGCGGCAAGACGGTGTGGGCGGAGTTCGACCTCCGCCGGCCCGCCCGATAAGCGCCGACGGGTTGCAACCAAGGCTCCAACGCGGCCCGCAGCAACGCCACTTCGGCGCGCCGCAGCCGTACGCTCCACAGGGCCGGGCAGGGGAGGGAACGCTTGCCGCGCCGCCGTCACCGCCCGTGGCGGCCCTCCCCACCCCGCTCGTCGACGAACTCCGTACGCAGCCGCCCCCGGGTCCGCATCAGAATCCGGCCGAGCATGTTCTTCCCCGTCCCGGTCCTGCCCCGCCCCCAGTAGTGATCCGTGGTGGTGTCCTCGACGATCTCCTCGTCGCCGGTGGACAGGAGGATGTCCCGAATGTCGTCGTGCGCACGGAACTTGGCCGCGACGGCACGGCGCATCACATCGTCCTTGACGCGCTCCCAGTCCCTGCGCAGCGGCTTGGCCGGATCACGGCCCAACTCGGCCGCCCGCAGCGGCGTACGCGCGCGCCGGACGAGGTCAGCGTGCCGGGTGCCCGCGAACTTCTGGGCCTGGAAGTAGTGTATCGGACGTCGGCCACCACAGGCCGGCGAGGTCGAAGCCGTGGTCGGAGAAGTTCGAGAAGCATCCGTAGGGCACTTCGTCGGCACCGTAGAAGTAGATCGCCATGGAAGCCTCACTGGAGTCGCGGAAACCCGAACAGTTTCGGACACCCCGCCGCCGCCCGCACACCGGTTTTCCGGCGGCGCGCCCTCACCCGGGCGCCACGAACCCCGACTCGTACGCGGCGATGACCGCCTGGGTCCGGTCCCGCGCCCCCAACTTCCCGAGCACGGCGCTGACATGGGACTTCACGGTCTCCGCGCCCACGACCAGCTCCCCGGCGATCTCCGCGTTCGACAGCCCCCGGGCCATCAACCGCAGCACCTCGCCCTCCCGTTCGGTCAGCCCGGCCGACTCCAGCCGGTCCCGCGCGTCCTGGTCCCCGTACTCCGCCGCCAGCTTCCGCAGGGACGCCGGGAACAGCAGCGACTCCCCGGCGGCCACCACCCGCACCGCGTTGACGATCTCCGCGGCCGGCGCCCGCTTCAGCAGGAACCCGTCGGCCCCGGCGCGCAGCGCGTCGTACACGTACTCGTCGTTCTCGAAGGTCGTCACGACCAAAATCTTCGGCGGCGCGTCGACTCCCCGCAGGACGGCGCGCGTCGCGGAGATGCCGTCGAGCAGCGGCATCCGTACGTCCATGGCGACGACGTCGGGCCGCAGTCGCCGGACGAGGGGGACGACGGCGGCTCCGTCGGCGGCCTCGCCGACGACCGTGATGTCGGGCTGGGCCTCCAGGACGGCCCGCAACCCCGCGCGGACCAGCGATTCGTCGTCGACGAGGAGAACAGTGACCGGCATCCGGTCAGCGTAGATCAGCCCAACGGCAGCTCCGCGCGCACCCGCCAGTCCCCGGCGTCCGGCCCGGTGGACGCCTGTCCGCCGAGGAGCGCGGCGCGCTCGCGGATACCGCGCAGCCCGCTGCCGCGCCCGCCGGGCCCGGGTATGCGCGCGGTCAGCGGATTGCGCACCTCCAGGCGGAGGACGTCCGCCTCGACGCCCACGCGGACGCGCACCGGCACCGGTCCCGCGTGCCGCAGGACGTTCGTCAGGGCCTCCTGGAGAATCCGGTAGCTCTCCCGGGACACCGGCCCCGGCACGGTCTCCAGCGGCCCCGACAGCTCCGCGTCGACCAGGGCCCCCGACGCCCGCGCCGACTCCAGCAGCCGGTCCGCCTCCGCGAGCGTGGGCCGCCCGCTCGCCGGCCGCTCGGACTCCCGCAGCACCCCGAGCACCCGCTCCAGATCCTCCAGCGCCGCCCGCCCGGTCTCCTCGATCGCCTCCAACGCCCGCGCGGTGAACGCCGGATCACCGGCCGCGCGCGCGGCGCCCGCCTGCACGACGGCCACCGTGAGCGCGTGCCCGATCGAGTCGTGCAGCTCGCGGGCGATGCGCGTGCGCTCCAGCAGCCGTTCCGTCCGCTCCTCCAGCGCCGCGAGCCGCTCGGCGGCGGACGGGCCGAGGAGGGTGCGCGCGGCGGCGGTCACGAGGTGTCCGAGGCCGACGACGGCGCCGTACAGGGCGAGGAGCGGGAGCGGTGTCAGGAGGGCGTACGACCAGTGCGGCGACGGATGCCAGGCCACCAGGTCGCTCGGGTACCCCAGGGACAGCCGCACCAGGTCGTACACGAGCGACGGCATCCACACGCACATGAACATCGCCGCCACCCCCAGCAGCAGCCGCGCTTCGAGCCAGACGGCCGTACGCAGCCGGTCCCGCCAACTCCCCGACGGCGCGATCGAGAACCCCGGGGCCTCCTTCCCCGGCGTGAGCATCCAGCGGGCCTGCACGCCCTCGCCCGTACGCACCCCCGCGATCAGCCCGACCGGGATCACCAGCAGCGCGGGCACCCACGGCCGCCGGGGGTCGATGAACATCCACAGGCTCACGACGAGCATCGGCACCCACAGATGCAGGAGCCGTGTGTACGTCGTCCCCCGCCGCAGCGGGCTCAGGAACCGGGCCATACGGACATCGTGACAGCCACCACTGACAACGGGCCTCCCCCGAGCGGGGGAGACGGTTCCCACCCCCGGGGGAAGCCCCTGACCAGGCGTCACGGCGAGGGTGGTGGACATGACCAGCATCGACGTCCGCGACCTGACCAAGGTCCACGGCACCCGCCGCGCCGTGGACGGTCTCACCTTCAGCGTCCGCCCCGGCCGGGTGACCGGTTTCCTGGGCCCGAACGGCGCCGGAAAGTCCACGACCCTGCGCCTCCTACTCGGCCTCGACCACCCCACCTCGGGCAGCGCCACCCTCGACGGCCGCCCGTACGCGGCACTCACCGAACCCCTGCGGCACGTCGGCGCGCTGCTCGACGCGCAGGCCGCGCACGGCGCCCGCACCGGCCGCGACCACCTGCGCGTGCTGGCCGCGAGCAACCGCGTCCCCGTACGCCGGGTCGACGAGGTCCTGGAGGAGACCGGCCTCGCGTCCGCGGCGCGCAGGCGCGTACGGACGTACTCCCTCGGCATGCGCCAACGCCTGGGCATCGCCGCCGCGTTGCTCGGCGACCCCGGGGCGGTCCTGCTGGACGAGCCCTCCAACGGCCTCGACCCCGAGGGCATCGTGTGGATCCGCGGCCTGCTGCGCCGCCTCGCCGGGGAGGGCCGCACGGTCCTGGTCTCCAGCCACCTCATGAACGAGACCGCCGCCTACGCCGACCACCTGATCGTCCTCGGCCGGGGCCGCCTCCTCGCGGACACGCCGCTCAAGGAGTTCGTCCACGCGCGCGTGCACCCGCGCGTACGGGTGCGGACGACGGACCCGGCCGCCCTTCTCGACGCCCTCACGCGCGCGGGCCATCACGCCGACGAACACCCCGACGGGCACTGGACCGTGCCGCACGCGCGCGTGGACGACGTCGGCCGCCTCGCCTCCGACGCCGGTGTCACCCTCCTCGAACTCGCCGCCGAGGAGGGCACGTTGGAGGAGGCGTACTTCGATCTGACCGCCGGCGAGACCGAGTTCACGGCCCACCTCTAGGAGCCCCGCATGTACGTCTCCGCTCTCCACGCCGAGTGGCTCAAGATCCGCACCCTGCGGTCGCAGCTCGTCACCCTCGCCGCGATCCTCCTCGTCACGCTCGCCTTTTCGGCTCTCGCCGGGCTGGACGCCTCCGGTGACGACCCACTCTTCTCGGCCTACTTCGGCGTCTCCTTCGGCCAGATCGCCGCCGTGTCCTTCGGGACGACCGCGATGGCGGCGGAGTTCCGCGACGGCGCCCTGCGGACGTCCCTCGCGGCCGTGCCCGACCGGACACGCTGGTTCGCCGCGAAGGCGACGGCGATCGCCGTGCCCGTACTGGCGGTTGGGCTCCTCACCGGTTTCGTCACCCTTCTGGCCGGTGACGGAGTGAGGTGGGGTGAGGGAGTCAGGGGTGCCGTGGGGTGCGGGATCTACCTGACGCTGATGGCGCTGCTGGCCGCCGGGCTCACCGCCGTACTGCGCAGTGGGGTGACGACGCTCGGGATCGTCGTACCGTTTCTGCTGATCGTGTCGTTCGTCGTCGGGGACATGTCCGGGACCGTCGCGGACTGGTTCCCCGACCGGGCGGGACAGGCGGTGCTGCACAGCGAGCCGGCCGTCGATCCGTGGGTGGGGCTGCTGGTGACGGCCTTGTGGAGCGCGGCGGCGCTGGGGGCGGGGGTGTGGCGGGTGCGGAGGCGGGACGCGTGAACGTTTCTCCCGCGAGCCGCGAGCCGCGAGCCGCCAGCTCAAGCCGCTGGATGTCAGCCCGAGTTGACCGGCGTCAGGCCTCCGCCGCCTCCCGCAGCCGGGCGAACTCCTCCGCCATCGTCGCCGCCGTCCAGTGCGCGTTCAGCCCGCTGGGGTTCGGCAGCACCCACACGCGCGTGTCACCGATGACCCGTTCCTGCGGCCCTACGCGCGCGTGCCGTTCGGCGAAGGCGGCGCGGTAGGCGGTGATGCCGACGACCGCCAGCCAGCGGGGCTTCAGGCGGGTCACCTTGGCGGTCAGGACACGCCCGCCCTCCTCGTACTCCTCGGCGGAGAGTTCGTCCGCACGCGCGCTCGCGCGGGCGACGACGTTCGTGATGCCGAGGCCGTACGACAGGAGTTCCGCCTGTTCCGCCGGTTTCAGCAGGCGGGGGGTGAAGCCGGAGAGGTGCAGGACCGGCCAGAAGCGGTTGCCGGGGCGGGCGAAGTGGTGGCCCGTCGCGGCCGTCATCAGGCCGGGGTTGATGCCGCAGAACAGCACGCGGAGGCCGGGCGCGGCCACGTCGGGGACGAGGCGGTCGCGCGCGGCCTCCAGCTCGGCCTGGGTGAAGCGGGTCAGAGGATCGCCCCGGGGGTGTAACCGGCGGCGTCCGGGCGCTGCTTGACGATCTCCTCGACCCGGGAGACCACCGACGCGACCTGGTCGGCGGCGGCGCCCGTGAAGGACAGCTTGTCGGCCATCAGCGCGTCGAGCTGCGCGCGGTCCAGGGGAATGCGGTCGTCGGCGGCGAGCTTGTCGAGGAGTTCGTTGCGCTCGGCGCCCTGCTCGCGCATCGCCAGCGCGGACGCGACGGCGTTCTCCTTGATCGCCTCGTGCGCGACCTCGCGGCCCACGCCCGCGCGTACGGCGCCCATCAGGACCTTCGTCGTCGCCAGGAACGGCAGGTAGCGGTCCAGCTCGCGCGCGACGACCGCCGGGAACGCGCCGAACTCGTCGAGCACCGTCAGGAACGTCTCCAGCAGGCCGTCCAGCGCGAAGAACGCGTCCGGCAGGGCGACGCGGCGGACCACCGAGCACGACACGTCGCCCTCGTTCCACTGGTCGCCCGCCAGCTCGCCCGTCATCGACGCGTACCCGCGCAGGATGACCATCAGGCCGTTGACCCGCTCGCAGGAGCGCGTGTTCATCTTGTGCGGCATCGCCGAGGAGCCGACCTGGCCCGGCTTGAAGCCCTCCGTGACCAGCTCGTGGCCCGCCATCAGGCGGATCGTCTTCGCCAGCGAGGACGGGGCCGCAGCGAGCTGTACGAGGGCCGTGACGACCTCGTAGTCCAGCGAGCGGGGGTAGACCTGGCCGACCGACGTGAACGCCTGCGAGAAGCCCAGGTGACCGGCGATCCGGCCCTCCAGCTCCGCGAGCCTGTCCGCGTCGCCGCCGAGGAGGTCCAGCATGTCCTGCGCGGTGCCGACCGGGCCCTTGATGCCGCGCAGCGGGTAGCGGCCGAGGAGTTCCTCCACGCGCGCGTACGCCACGAGGAGTTCGTCCGCCGCCGTCGCGAAACGCTTGCCCAGGGTCGTCGCCTGCGCCGCCACGTTGTGCGAGCGGCCGGCCATCACCAGCTCGCCGTACTCCGAGCTGAGCTTCGCGAGCCGGGCCAGCACCGCGACCGCGCGGTCCCTGATCAGCTCCAGCGACAGCCGCACCTGGAGCTGCTCGACGTTCTCCGTCAGGTCCCGGGACGTCATCCCCTTGTGCACCTGCTCGTGCCCGGCGAGGTCGTTGAACTCCTCGATCCTGGCCTTCACGTCGTGCCGGGTGACCTTCTCGCGCTCGGCGATCGACCCGAGGTCGACGGTGTCGAGCACCCGCTCGTAGTCCTCGACCGCCCCTTCCGGCACCTCGATCCCGAGGTCCCGCTGCGCCCGCAGCACCGCGAGCCAGAGCTGCCGCTCCAGCTTCACCTTGTGCTCGGGCGACCACAGAGTGGCCAGCTCGACGGAGGCGTACCGTCCGGCGAGGACGTTCGGGATGCGGGGCTTTGCGGCAGCGGAAGTCACGTGACGTGATTCTACTGGCGATTCACGCAGGCCAGGGCCGGGGCCGGGTTGGTGGGAACCTACGAGACGCGGGTCACCGCCCGGCTATGTCCTCGGCCCCTCGTACGGCAGCAGCTCAGGGTGCTTCGGGGCCCGGCCGTCCCCCGAGGAGCGGCCTGTCAGGCGGCGGGCTATCCAGGGGAGGAGGTGTTGGCGGGTGAAGCGGGCGTCGGCGATGCGGCGTGCCGTCCAGGTGGGCGGGGG
>NZ_LIRL01000218.1 GCF_001419795.1 Streptomyces niveiscabiei | reverse complement strand
CCCCCGAGGACCCCCCGCACACCCGCGCGGCGAACCTCTACCGCGACTGGCTCGTGCATGCCGCGTCCTGCAAGGGGACGTGCCGGATGCAGGGCGTGGACTGCGAGGAGGCCCGGCATCTGCGGGAGGAGTACCGGGCGGCGAGTGACGCGGTGCGGGCGTTTCCGGAGGGGTGAGGTCAACTCCCCCAGGACGGAAGCGACTTCAGCCCTCACCCCCGGCTCCGCACCTCCGTGCGCCCCCCACGGCGTTACTTGACTTACGCAAGCTCCATCTGGTTGCGTAAGTAAAGTAAGTAGCTGCCGTGCTGTATCTCGACCCCACACGAGAAGCAGGAGACGCCCATGCACCGCGCCCTGATCGTCGGCGCCTCGGCCGCCGGACTCGCCGCTGCGGAGACCCTCCGCCGGGAGGGCTACGAGGGGACTGTCACGCTGGTAGGGGACGAACCGCACGCCCCGTACGACCGACCGCCCCTCTCGAAACAGGTACTGGCGGGCGAGTGGACGCCGGAGAGGGTGAGGCTGCGTACCCCCGAGGAGCTAGGCGGAGTAGAGCTACGGCTGGGCAGCCCGGCGACCTCGCTGGACCTGGGTACCCGGGTAGTACTTCTGGGGGACGGGTCGGAGATCGAGTACGACGGGCTCGTCATCGCGACCGGCGTGCGGCCGAGGCGGCTCCCCGGCAGCGGGCCCCAGCATGTGATGCGCACGCTGGACGACGCCCTCCGCCTCCGGGCCCGCCTGAGGAGCGGACGGCGCCTCGTGGTGGTCGGCGCCGGGTTCCTCGGCGCGGAGGTCACCGCCGTGGCCCGGAAGCTCGGCGCGGACGTGGTCCTGCTGGAGCCCGCCCCCGTACCGCTGGCGCACGCCGTCGGGGAGGACGTCGGGCGCGTGCTGACCGAGGCGCACCGGGAGCGCGGGGTGGACCTGCGCTGCGGGGTGTCGGTGAGGGAGACCTGCGAGGGAGGGGTACGGCTCGCCGACGGGACGGAGATCGAGGCCGACGACGTCCTCGTGGCGATCGGGTCGCTGCCCAACACCGAGTGGCTGGCCGGCAGCGGGCTGGCGCTGGACCCGGGCGTGGTCTGCGACGCGTACTGCGCCGCCGCGCCCGGTGTGTACGCCGCCGGTGACGTCGCCCGCTGGCACAACCCCCTCTTCGGCACGCCGATGCGCATCGAGCACCGTACGAACGCGGCCGAGCAGGGCATGGCCGCCGCGCGGAACCTCCTGAACCCCGGCGCGCCCAAGGCGTTCGCGCCGGTGCCGTACTTCTGGTCGGACCAGTACGACATGAAGGTGCAGGCGTTCGGCTACCTGCGCGGGCACGACGAGGTCGCCGTGGTGGACGGCTCGCTCGCCGAGCGCCGGTTCATCGCCGCGTACCGCAGGGGCGACCGCCTCGTCGGCGCGCTCGGCGTGGGCATGCCGCCCAGGGCGATCCGGCAGTGGCGGCAGTCCATCGCCGTGTCGGCGGCGTGGGCGGACGCGGTACCGGTGGCGTGACGCTGCCGCGCCGTCTCGCGGGAGGGCCCGTACGCGTACGCCCCTGGCCCTACCCCGCTCGGCCTACACGTCTCATACCCCCTCCAGCCGCCCCGCGAGGAGGCCGAGGCCGCCGTGGTCTGCCCGGCCGCTGCCATCCGCATCACCGAGTGACCGTAGCTCTCCGGTATTAACCGGTTACTACCGGGCCACACTCCCCCGCATCAGCGCCCTGATCGGATGCCACAGCTCCATCGACCCGTAGGTCCGCCATATCAGCCCGTCGGGATGGTGGAGCACGGCCGTGATCTCGTCCGGGGTCGGGGGCGCGGTATTACCTCTCAGGTACACCGCGCGCAGCCCCAGGTTGCGCAGCCGGGTCAGGGCGCGGGCCCGGTTCCCGGCGTGGACCAGGACCCGTACGACCGCGTCCGCGGCGGCCGGGCTGGGCAGGTTCACGGCCACCACGACGGTGCCGGAGGGCAGCTTCGAGAAGCCTCCTGTGGCCATGCGGTCATACCCCCGTGCGGGTCGGTGTCAATAAGCGGTCCACAGGAGGCACCTAAACACGATCGGCGGCAACCCGCCAGGGGGTTGCCGCCGATACGCTTCTGACCTGTGAAGATGCCGACTACTTCATCGAGGGTCCGACCTTCACCGTGATCGTCCTGCCGCTGAGCGGCTCGCTGACGATCCGGATGGAGGTGTTGGTGTCAGTGACGCGGACACCCGCGAGCGGGGTCGCCTCGTCGTAGTAGGTGGAGCGGCCGTCGTCGAAGAGCGGGACGCCCGGACGGGCCTTGATCTTCGTCGCGACGCCCGCCTTGTGGAGGGTGATCGCGTCGGTCGGGTACCAGCTGAAGGTGGAGTCGAAGGACTGGATGCGGTTGCGCATCAGGGTGCCGTCGGACCACTTCAGCGGGGTGGGGTGGGAGTCCACCGGAAGGACCCGGCCGACGCCCGGGTGGGCGCTGGTGTTGTTGTCCGGCTGGGAGGTGTCCCACTTCCAGATGAGCAGACCGTTCTGGTACGGGTAGTGCTCGACCCACTTGTCCTTGGGGGCGGCGAACCCGAAGTTGTACGGGCCTACCCTCAGGGTCTTGTCGTACGACACGTACTGGCGGTTCTCGGCGATGTAGTACTGCGCGTAGTTGTCCGAGATGGACGCGCCGATCCGGGAGAAGCCGCTCGCGGTCCACGCGGCGTCCGCGCTCTCCGCGTCGTCCGCGAAGACCGTAGCTCCGTCGGCCTTGAGAGTGATCTGGTCCGCCGCGAAGCCCTTGAGGGCCACGCCGCCGTCGGACTGGTAGCGGAAGCGCAGCGAGATCGTCTTGCCGGCGTACGCGTCGAGCGGGAACGTCAGCTTCTGGTAGGCGTCGACCGACCCGGTGAGGGCCGGACGGCCGCTGCCGTCGCGCGGGATCGCGGTGCCGTCGGCGAGGGTGCCGTCGACCGGGGTGTACGTCGCGCCGCCGTCCGTGGAGACCTCGACGTACGCGTAGTCGAAGTCCTTCTCGATGTCCCACCAGGCGTCCAGGGACAGCGTGGCCGAGGACTTACCGGTCAGGTCGACCGGGCGGGTCAGGGTGTTGCGCAGGTCGTCACCGCTGCCGCTCCACCACTGCGTCGCGCCCTGGGCGGGCGGCACGATCTCCGTCGTGACCTTCTTCTCCGGGAGCTGGACGACGACGGCCTGCGGGTTCTTCGTGTTGTACTCGGCAACTCCCAGCTTGTGCGTCGACTTGACGCCCGCCTTGGCCACCTCGTAGTCCAGCCAGCCCAGTTGGAGCTTGTCCCAGGCCGTCATGTCGCCGGGCAGGTCGCCGATCTGGTTCTTGCCGGTGCCGAGCCAGGAGCCGGACGACATCAACGTCCAGAAGCCGGTGGAGTTCTCGCCCGAGTTCGTCGTGTCGTAGTGGTCGGGCAGGCCGAGGTCGTGGCCGTACTCGTGGGCGTAGACGCCGAGTCCGCCGTTCTCGGGCTGGATGGTGTAGTCGCCGACCCAGACGCCGGTGCCGCCGATCTGGGCGCCGCCGCGCTTGTTGTCCGCGGGACCGGTCGTGCCCTCGTCGGTGGCGAAGGCGTACGAGCGGTGCGCCCAGATCGCGTCGGTGCCCTGCGCGCCGCCGCCCGCGGACTCGTCCTCGCCGGCGTGCACGATCTGGAAGTGGTCGATGTAGCCGTCGGGTTCGTTGAAGTTCCCGTCGCCGTCGAAGTCGTAGCGGTCCCACTGGTCGTACTCGGCGAGCGTCGCCTTGATCGCCGCGTCGCTGACGCCCTTGGCCTTCTGGTCGGCGACCCACGCGTTGACGCCGTCCTGAACGGCGGCCCAGGCGCCCTGCGGTGCGAGGTTCGAGCCGTAACGGGCCTCGTTGTAGGGGACCTTGACCCAGTCCTGCACGGTGCCGTCGACCGAGTAGCGGCCCGAGGACTGCTTCTCGTAGTACTTCTTCACGGAGACTTCGCTGTCGCCGAAGTACAGGTCCTGGAAGTGCTCGCGGTCGTAATCGGCCTGCCAGGCGGTCGAGTTGTCGACCGCGGGGTCCGGCTGCGCTATCTGGTTGTGCAGCGGGCCGGGGGTGCCGCCGTAGCGGGGGTCGACCTGGTCGCCGAACTCGACGAGGATCGTGAAGATCTTGTCGGTCTTCTCGCGGCCCAGCTCGACGTACTTGCTGTCGCCCTTCTTGCCCTTCAGCTGGACGACCTTCGAGCCGTCGCGGTTCTTGACCGCCGTCTCGCCGGATATCACCTGCTTGAGGGCCTCTTCGCGCTGCGCCGCCTGCGTCTTGCTGAACGGGCCGTCGAAGTCGTGTTCGTGTGCCGCCGCCGGCTGCGGGTCGTGCCGGTCCACCGCCGGGGCCGCCGCGGGGCCGTTGTCGGCCTCCTGAGCCACGGCGGCCGTAGAGAACGTGGCCGACGCCGCCGCGAGCGCGACTGCGATGGCTGCCGTCCTGAACGTCCAGGATCTGCTGGTCACTTGTTGTCCTCCCTGCACGCACCGCCCCGCATTCCGGGATGACCTGGGCATGACAGATGGACATGACAGATCTGCGCACGGGGGATGCGCGTGTGTAGCCAAGTGCCGCCATTTGACTACCGCTTGGTAAGAAAAGACAGCCCTTGACTCGGACACAACATATGCATTATTGGACGCTGGCGTTCGCATTGCGGACACATGATCGTCACATCGCGGGCGCGCACCCCGGCCCGAACACCTGTTGTCATGACTCCGTGCGCCCCCTGTGCTCCGAGCCCGTGCGTCAGGTCACGCTTACCGTTCGTTCCGCTCGGGCATGCACGCGATTAGAGTCGAGATCTCCCCCGCATCCGAGGACACGATTGCCATGCCTCGTCCGACTGTCGCACAGCTCACGTACGGTACTTGCACCGTCATTCTTTCGACGCTGGCCATGCTGCTGCTGTCAGAGACCAGTTCGGGTCCAGGTGTCGCGGTGATCGCCGTCGCGGCCCTCGCCCTCGGCCTGCTCGTCGCCATGACGGTCCCGGCCAGGTCGTCCCGCTCGGCGCGCGCCGCCTCCCCCGTGGTGGCCCGCTCCACGGCCGACCACCCGGCGAAGGAGCCGGTGGCACCCTAGAACTCCCTTCACAGCAGCGCTCGTTGTACGGCGCTCACGCCGTACGGCACAGTAGAGGGCCCGAGTTGAGAGACTCGGGCCCTCTACTGTGCCGCGTGCGCGGCGAGTTGCCGCCGGGGCGCTAGACGCTCACCACGACCGTCTTCGCCGCCTTGTCGTGCAGGCCCTGTTTGTAGGGCTTGTCGAAGTAGCTCCAGCCGCCCGAGATCGCCGTCCACACGCAGGCGCAGCAGAACGCGAACGGGATCCACAGGACGGCCGCCCGCGCGAGCGACGTCTGCATCGAGGGGTTCGTGCCGTTGTCGAGGTTGGCGACCCGCATGCCGAGCCACTTCTTGCCCAGGGTCTGGCCGGTGCGGGCGGTCAGGACCGTGTCGTACGCCATGTAGAGGACGGCGGCGACGAGCGACTGCCAGAACGACTTGCCGAAGTTCACGTCGTCGCCGCTCATGTCGTACTCGTTGACGCGGAACGCCCAGGTGAGCAGGGCGACGACCGCGCCGACGAGGATCATGTCGACGATCCTCGCGAGGGTGCGCTTGCCGCTGGGGGCCAGTGGGGGCATGCCCGCCAGGGGGTCGTTGCCGTGCGGGGCGCCGCCGTAGGGGTCGTTGCCGTAGGGAGGCCCCTGGTAGGGGGTACCTGAGGGGTACCCCGGAGGCTGCTGACTTCCGTACGGACTCCCGTAGGGGTCGCCGCCCTGGGGCTGGCCGTACGAGGGTGGCTGCTGCTTCCTGAACGGGTCTTCTTCCGGTGGCTGTCCGCCGGAGCCGGGGGGCGGTTCGGTGGTCATGGCCCGAGTGCACCGCGAAGTGCCCGGCTTCGCATCCGGCGGGAGGCCGTACGAGGGACCGAGTCAGGTAGTCCTGGAGCGGGACAGGGTCATCCCGCGACGAACGTATGCGCGGCCTTGTCGTGCCAGCACTGGCGCCACGGCTTGTCGAACACGCCCCAGACCACGCCCACGGCCCCGACGGCCAGCAGCCCCGGGACGCTGTAGACCAGCCAGCGGCGCAGCGCGGCGCCGAAGCTCGGGGGCTCGCCGCCCTCGATGTCCCGCACCTCCAGGCCGAACAGCTTCTTGCCGAGGGTGCGGCCCCACTTCGCGGTCGGCAGCGCCTCGTACACGACGCCGAAGAGCAGCAGGACGGCGAGGACGATGCCCAGGTACGCGGAGGTCGTGCCGTCCAGGAGCCAGACGGTGACCGTGCGGCCGGACAGCTTCGCCTCGTCGATCTTCGCGTTCACGTGGTCTACGGCTCTAGTACCCAGGGGGAACGCCGCCGCGCCCGTGACGGCCGCGAGGACCAGGGTGTCCACCAGGCGGGCGGCGAAGCGCTTGCCGAGGCCGGCGGGGCGGGCCGCCGCCTGACGCCGGGCGGCGGCCTGGAAGACGTCCTCCACCGGAGGGCGCCACGGGGTGACGGGCTGGTTCTGGTCGTCGGCGGCGAGCCGGTGCACCTGCTGCGCCCAGGAGTGCGGGCCGCCCGCGGGGGCGGCGGGCGGGGAGTCGTCGGTGTCGTGCGGGAA
>NZ_LIRL01000217.1 GCF_001419795.1 Streptomyces niveiscabiei | reverse complement strand
CGGCGGTGTGGCCGGAGGGCGTACGGCGGGGGCTGCGTGCCATGGCGGGCGCGGCCGAGGCGGGCGAGGACCCGTTGCGGGCGGGCCAGTACCACCTGACGCTCAGCGAGATCTGGGAGGACCTCACGGCCCGGCTCGGCTACCCCGAGCTGGTCCGGCGCGGTCACCGGCTCGGGCGCGGGGCGCCGGACCAGCTCGGGGTAGCCGAGCCGGGCCGTGAGGTCCTCCCAGATCTCGCTGAGCGTCAGGTGGTACTGGCCCGCCCGCAACGGGTCCTCGCCCGCCTCGGCCGCGCCCGCCATGGCCCGCAGCGCCCGCCGTACGCCCTCCGGCCAGACCTCCGTGTACACCTCCCGGTGCGTAGGAGCCTCGGCCGGGCCGACCGGCTGCACGCTCGGCAGCCGCACCAGCCGGTGGGCCTCGCTGTCGAAGTCCAGCTCGCCGTCGTCACCCCGGGGCGCGGGCAGGGCCGGGCTCCACAGCACGGGGCCGTGCGTGCTCGCCAGGGTGAGGGTGCCGCCGCTGAAGCCGAGCGCGGCGCGGTGCAGCAGGTGGGTGTGGTTGTCGGGGTCCTCCGGATCGAGCTGGTTCAGGACGCGCAGGGTGACCGGGACGCCGTTCAGCCGGCCCTCCAGCGTGCTGAACGGCCCCCCGCCGGGCGCGGGACCGGTGAACTGCCAGGGCCGCAGCCCGCCGAGCGCCTGGCCGAGGATGTCGACCAGGTCGTACGCCACATGGATGGCGCAGGCGCCTTCCGCGTACAGCAGCTCCTGCCGCCCCGCCAGATGCCGGGCGGCGGCGAGGAAGCGGCGTACCGGCGCGAGGTGCGGATAGAAGGTGTTCAGCCGGTACTGGACGCCGTTCGCGCGCGCGGAGCGCAGGCACGCCGCCAGCTCCACCCGGTGGATCGGGTGCTCGTGCAGCACGTGCACCCCCTGGTCCATCAGCCGCTGCGCGAGCGCGGCGCCCTCCCCGCCGCCGACCCCGTTGGGTACGACCACACAGGCCAGGTCGGCGAGGTGGGGCACGTCGTCCGGGTCGGTGAGCAGGGGGACGCCGTAGCGCTCGGCGCAGGCCTTGGAGCGGGCGCTGCCCCGGCCGAGGACGCCGGTCAGGCGGAGCGGGAGATCCGGGCCCGGATTCCGGAAGGCGCTGAGGTAGACGCGGCCGAAACCGGTACCGCAGACGACGACTCGGGTCACGGGCTTCTCTCGGGTCACAGGGTTCCTTCTTCCACGGGCAGATGGGCCAGCGGGCCGTCCAGCAGACGCAGGCCGCGTACGGCGGGGGACCGGGCGATACGGCGGACCGTGCCGCCGGGGTCGGGCAGGCCGGCGAAGTGCAGCTGCCCGGGCGGGAGCCCGCCGTCGAGCAGGGCGAGCGCGGCGTGCGCGCAGGCCGTGCCGGTCAGGGCCGAGGAGTCGGTGCCGGTGAGCACCAGGGCGCCGCGCCCGTCGAGCTCGCAGGTGACGACGTGGTACGGCGTCCGCCCGGCGAGGTCGGTGAGCGTGGCCCGCGACAGCTCCTCCGCCGCCCGGTCCACGTCCGGACCCGGGGCGAGCCCGGCGCGGTACCGGTCCAGGACGGCCCGGGTGGCCTCCCCGCCGAACACCGTGTACCAGCGCACCTCGCCGACCCCGTACCGCCGGGCGACCCCCACGGCCTCCTCGGTGAGGTACGGGATCGCCGTCACGTCCCCCGCGAAGTACGGCAGCCGAACCCCGCGCTCCACCGCGAGGGCCCCGGCCACCCGGCGCCCGCCGCGCCACACGGCGGTCACCTCACCGCCCGGCCGCGCGAGCCGGTCCATGAAGTCCCGGGCCGCGGCGGGCGGAAAGTGCGGAAGCCCACCGACGCGAACCGTCAGGATGCCGGGCGGGCCACCGGCCCCGGGCGGGCCGGGGAACAGGAGCCCCGGCAGCAGGCCCGCGAGACCCGGCATCGAGCCGGCCCCGATCACCGTCGTCCGCCACCGCAGCAGCCGCTCGTACGGCGGCGGCCCTGGCAGTTCGGTGGTGTCGTTGACGTCGGCCAGGTCCGCGCCTGCCGCGAGGGCGGCCTCGGCGACCTGGTGGCCGACGGCCCGGACGGGCCCGGTGGTGTTGACGACGACGCGGCAGCCGGCGCAGAACGCGGCGAGGGCGCGGGCGTCGGCCACGTCGACCGGGTCCGGCCATACCTCCACCCCGGCGGGCAGGGGCCGGCCGGGCGGGCGGCGTACCGCCGCCCGCACCGGCCCGACGCCGAGCCGCAGCAACTCCGCCAGCACGGCCCGGCCCACCGAGCCGCCCGCCCCGACCACGCCCACCGCGACCGGGGCGCCGCGCCTCACGGCGTGCCGCCGGCCGCCGAGGCCACCTGGGCGGCGTGCGGGGCGCGCAGGCAGCCGAAGTGGTCGCCGTCGACGTCGACCACCGTCAGGTCGCCGAGGCACACCTCGCGCCACAGCTCGTCCGCCTCCTGCCCGAACCCGGCCAGGAACCGCAGCCGGCCGCGCGGGCGCACGAGGGTGATGTCACCCGCGTACGGCTGGGTGGTGTGCAGCGAGGCGGCGGCGAAGGCGTGCCGGAACACCCGGTACAGGCCCGGCACATGGGCCGCCTCGCCGTCCCCGCCCAGGGTGCGCGCGATGGCCGCCAGCCGCTGGGGCTGCGGCACCTCGCCCAGCGCGCGCATCCGGCGGGCCACCGCCTCCAGGCGCGGTTCACCGCACAGCGCGGCGAAGGCGCCGGCCGGCACCCGGCCGGGCGTGGCCTCCAGGACGGCCCGCAGCGCGGCGCCCAGCTCCTCCTCGTCGTCCGGGTACCCGGCCGCCACCGGGTCGGCGCCCAGCACCCGCGCGAAGGCGTGCTCGATCAGCAACTCGTCCTCGCACACGAACGCGGGCGGGCTGCTGCTGACCACCGTCAGCTGTTCGACGTGCGCCCCGCTCTCGGTGAGCTGCCGGGCGATCTCGGTGGCGAGCTGTCCGCCCAGGCAGTAGCCGGTGAGCCGGAACCGTCCGGCTCCGGTCGCGGTCAGCCGCCGGACGTGCTCGGCCGCGAGCAGTTCCACGAACCTCTCCGCCGGAAGGTCCACGCACGCGTCCACGTCGCCGACGGCCAGCCCGACGAGCGGCCCGTAGCCGGCCAACTGGGTGGCGAGGTCCCGGTAGGGGGCCATGGTGCCGATCCCCTCGTGCACCAGCACCTGGAGCACCCCGCCGTCCGGCGCGTCACCGAGCGGCAGCAGCGCGCTCGCCTCGCCCGCCCCCGCACCGGCCGCCTCGCCCGCACCCCGCAGATGGCGGGCCAGGGCGGCGACCGTCGGCCGGTTCAGCAGTTCCCGCAGCAACGTGTCGAACTGCTGCTCCGCCGCCTCGGGCACCTCCTCGATCAGCCGGGCGGACAGCTGGGCGAGGATCAGCGAGTCCGCGCCGAGCTCGAAGAGGCTGCGCTCACGGTCGACGGACGCGGCACCCAGCGCTCGGGCGACGACCTCGGCGAGCCGCTCCTCCAGCGCGTCGGCGGGCCCCGCCTGCTCGGCCCGGTCCGGGGCCTCCTCCACCGCGACGGCGACGGCGGCGGCAGCGGCGCGCCGGGCCAGGGCCTTGCGGTCCACCTTGCCGTTGGCCGTGAGCGGGAGCCCGTCCACGATGTGCAGCGCGGCGGGCAGCATGTAGGCCGGGAGCCGGGCCGCGAGGTGGTCGCCGACCTCGGCCGGGTCGACGTGCGCGCGGTCGGCCTTGAAGCGGACGGCGAAGACGTGCTGCCCCAGCGGCTCCAGGACGTGTCCCGCCTGCGGGAGACACACCTCGGTGCGCCCGCCCGCCTCCGTGAAGAGCCGCAGCCACTGCTCACGGGTCACGAACGTGGCGTCGGACCCGCCGCTGCGCCGCACATCCTCGGCGCCGGTCATCATGAACGCCTGCGAGATCAGGATCTCGTAGTGCTCCCGGGTCGGTTCGGTGACCAGCAGCAGCCCGCCGGGGACGAGCAGCGAGCGCAGCGCGGTGAGCGCCGCCGCCGTGTCCCGGGCGTTGTTCAGCACGCCCGCGCACACCACCACGTCGTACGCGTCGGGGGACAGGCCCTGCTCGGCCGGGTCGCCGTCCACGTCGTACAGCCCGTACCGCAGCCGCGGGTCGGGGCCGAACCGTTCGCGCGCCCGGTCCAGGAAGAAGGGGCTGACATCCGTGAACAGCCACTCCACCGGATGCCCGTCGAGGGCGGCGAGCGCGCCCGCCGTGCTCGCCCCGGTCCCGGCGCCCACCTCCAGCACGCGCAGCGGCCGGCCGGGAGCCAGCCCCTCGGCCGCCGAGCGCAGGGCGGCGGCGAGGACGCGGTTGAGGTAGGCGGACATGACGTTCTCGCGATAGGCGGCGTCGGCCGTCTCCATCCGGGCCTCGGGGAACAGCAGGTCGACCGCGCCGACCCGGTCCCGCATCAGCTCGCCCAACTGGTCCGCGTTGGCCCGCAGATAGGCCAGCAGCTCGACCGGGCCCAGCTCGTCGCTCCACACGGCGGCCACCCGGTCCCAGGCCGCCGACGCCGACGGGGGCTGCCCGGCGAGCCGGTAGCGGCCCGGCTCCAGCACCTCCAACAGGCCCTCGCCGGCCAGCACCGACAGCCAGCGCCGGATCACCCGGTGGTGGCGCGGTACGGCCGCCGTCGCGGCCACCTCGTCGGCGCCGTGCACGGCGCCGGGCGCCGCGAACAGGCCGCGGGCCCGCAGCGCCTCCAGCATCGACGCCAGCGACGCCTCGTCCAGCAGCCGGGCGAACGCGCCGATCAGCTCCGGCTCGGCGACCGCGACCGCCTCACCCGCCGCACGGGCGTCCCGCACCAGGGCCTCGTCCGGCCCGGCGGCCGGTCCGTCCGCGCGGCGCGCCGGCTGCGCGAAGGCGACCAGCCGGCGTTGCAGCGGATCGTCGCCGACGGCCAGGGCGGCAGCCGCCCCGATCGCCGGATGGCCCGTCAACGCGGCCTCGACCTCGGCGAGTTCGATGCGGTGCCCGCGGATCTTGACCTGCCCGTCCTCGCGGCCCAGGAACTCGATGTCGCCGCTCGGCAGCCACCGGCCCAGGTCACCGGTGCGGTACAGCCGCTCGCCGGTCACGGGATGGACGACGAACCGCCGGGCCGTGGCCTCCGGGTCGCCGTGGTAGCCGAGCGCCAGCCCGCTGCCGCCGATGCACAGCTCGCCCGGCACCCAGTCCGGGCGCGGGCGCAGGGCCTCGTCCAGGACGTGGAAGGTCTGGTTGGCGAGCGGCCTGCCGTACAGGATGCTCGGCCGGTCCGGGTCGACGGGCTCCTCGACGGGGTGGTGGATGGACCAGATCGCCGCCTCGGTCGCCCCGCCGAGGCTGATCAGCCGCAGCCCCGGCAGCAGGGCGCGCACCCGGTCCGGCAGCCGGACCGGGATCCAGTCGCCGGACAGCAGCCCGAGCCGCAGGTCCGACAGGCCCGCCACGTCTCCGGAGCCGGTGGCGGAGGCCAGGTAGTCGTGCAGCATCTGGAGCTGGGCGGGCACCGAGTTCCACAGTGTCACCCGGTGGCGGGCCGCAAGGCCGGCCCAGTGCGAGGGGTCGCCGCGCCGCTCCGGGTCCGGCAGGACGAGTGCGCCGCCGTGGGCCAGCGGGCCGAAGATGTCGTACACGGACAGGTCGAAGCCCAGCTGGGCGAGGCCCAGGACCCGGTCGTCGGGGCCCACGCCGAACCGGTCGTCGATGTCGGCGACCGTGTTGAGCGCCGCCCGGTGCGAGACGGTGACGCCCTTGGGCTCACCGGTCGAACCGGAGGTGTAGATGATGTACGCCGCCTCGCCGGGGTCCACCCGCCGTGGCTCGGGCGCGTGCGACGACGGCTCCAGGGTGTCCACGGCGATCGACGGCACCGCGAACGTGCCGTCGAGGTGTGTCTGCGTGAGGACGGCCCGCGCTCCGCTGGAGGCCAGGACCTGGGCGCGGCGCGCGGGCGGGTGGACGGTGTCGACGGGCACGTAGACGCAGCCGGCGTGCAGGGCGCCGAGCACGGCCGGGATCTGCTCCCAGCCCTTGTCCATCACGATCGCCACCCGGTCGCCCGCCGCGGCCCCCGTCTCGCGCAGCCGCGCGGCCACCGCGTGGGCGTACGCGACGAGGTCGGCGTAGGTCAGCGTGCGGTCGGGCGCGACGACCGCCGGCCGGGCGGCGTGGGCGGCGGCAGCGGTGAAGACCCGCTCGTGCAGCAGCCCGTCCGGCAGCGGTCGCCCGGTGGCGTTGGCCGCCGCGTGCCGGGCGGCCTGCGCCCGCGGCAGCCGCACCGGATCGCCGCCGTCCCACGGCGCGTCGGACCCGGCCAGCTCCCGGACGAGCGCGGCGAACGCGCCGAACGCGTCGTCCGCAGCCCCCTCCGGCAGGACGCCCTCCCGGACGTCCCAGCCCAGCAGGATCTCGCCGCCCGACTCCATCACCTGGCAGTCGATCCACACCTGCGGCGTCTGCGTCACCCCGTACACCACCCGCCCGACGCCGCTCTGCGGCGCCTCGGTGCCCTGGAGCGTGCTGGTGAACACCACCGGCATCAGCGCGGGCGCCGAGCGGCGGGCCGCCTCGCGCAGCACCTCGACGCCCGAGTACAGCCCGTGGTCGAGGTCCTCGAAGAGCTGCCCGCCGAGCGCCCGGGCCCGCTGCGCGAAGGACGTCCCGGCCTCGGGCTCGACCGCCAGCAGCGTCACGGACGTGAAGTCGCCGACCACCCGGCCGATGTCGGGGTGCACCGGACGCTTGGCGAAGACCGGCAGGTTGAGCGTGAAGCGCGGCTTGGCGCTCCACCGGCCGACGATCTCGGCGTAGGCGGCGAGCAGCACCGTCGACACGGTCAGGTCGCGCGCGGAGGCCCGGCCCCGCAGCGCCGCCGCCTCCTCGGCGGTCAGCCGCTCCGCGAGCCGCCGGAACCGCACCTCCCCGCCCGGCTCCTCGGCCAGGACCGGCAGGTCGGGCGCGGGCGGCAGCGCGTCGAGGCGCTCCAGCCAGTAGTCCCGGTCCCGCGCCCAGCGGGCGCTGTCGCGCAGCCGCCGCTCGGCCAGCACATGGTCACGGAAGGAGACCGGTACGGGGTC
Organism: Streptomyces niveiscabiei; assembly: GCF_001419795.1. GTDB lineage: Bacteria > Actinomycetota > Actinomycetes > Streptomycetales > Streptomycetaceae > Streptomyces > Streptomyces niveiscabiei. Next base: position 10,231 of record NZ_LIRL01000217.1, on the reverse strand, counting down.
GAGCGGACGCTCCGGCTCCAGGCACAACTGCTCCAGCTCGCCCAGGAGTTGCTGGACGCCCGAGAAGTCGGTGACCAGCAGGTCGACGGAGAGGTGCACGAGCAGCCGCTCCGGGGACGCGGTGAGCCGTACGTCGAACAGCGGCCACACGGCCGGGTCGTACGTGCGCTGCGCCAGCTCGCCGCGGATCCGCCCGGCCTCCTCGGCCCCGGCGACGGGTATCCGGTGCGGCGGCACGTCCTTGAGGACCTGCTGGCCGTCCGGGTGGTACACGGTGCGCAGCGCGTCGTGCCGCTCCACCAGCGCGTCCCAGGCGCTGGCCACCCGCTCCGCGGCGACGGTGCCCGGCAGCTCGTACTCCAGGTAGGCGTGGCAGCCGATCCCGCCGTAGGCGAAGGCGTCCGTGCGGCCCAGGAGGTACGAGGACTGCACCTCGGTCAGCGGGAACGGCAGGTGCCGCCCGTCGGGGTCGGGCACCAGGGGCTCGGCGAACGGGTCGCGCAGATGGGCGAGTACGGCGTCGCGGCCGTCGCGCAGCCGCTCGCGCAACTCCTCGGTGAGGGCGCCCTGAGGCGCCCGGAAACGGATGCGGCCGTCCTCCTCCCACAGCTCGACTCCGACGGCGGCCAGTTCCGACACCAGCTCGGCGGCGCTCACAGCTCCCCCTCTTCCCAGTTCTGTTCGATGGTGTGTTCGGTCGTGCGGTGGGTGACGGCGGCGCCGAGAGCGGCCACCGTCGGGTGGGCGAAGAACGTCCTCAACGGGACTTCCACGCCGGTTCGTTCGCGCAGTCGCGCGATCAGGCGGGTGGCCAGGAGGCTGTCGCCGCCGGCCGTGAAGAAGCCCTGGTCCCGGCCCGCGGGCGGGCTGTCGGGCAGCAGCTCGGACCAGAGCGCGGCCACGAGTTCCTCGGTGGCGCCGCGTGGCGAGCCGCCCGCGTCGGCCCGGACGGCCGGGGCGGTGGGCATCGCGGCTCGCTCGCCGTCCGCGAGACCCGTCCCGAGGATCAGCGCGTCCCAGTCGTCCGTGGCGGACAGCTCGTCCAGCAGGGCGAGCTGACGGTCCATCAGGTTCTGCGGCAGGTCGTCGGGCAGGAGGCCGGTCACCGCGTCCCAGGTGAGCCTGAGCCCGTCGGCGTCCTCCAGGACCTGGTGGTCGAGCCAGACCTGCGGCGTCTGGGACACGGACCAGTGCGGTGGCGTCAGCAGCCGGGCCCGCTCGTCGTCGATGCCGAGCGCGCTGGTGAACACCACGGGCATGGCCGCCTGCTGCGGCCCGCGTTCCTGGGCGAGCTGCCGCATCACCCACACGGCCGAGACCGCCCGGTGGTCGAGGTCGGTCCACAGCCGCGCCTGGAGCCCGCGCAGCCGCGCGAGCCAGGACTCGCCCGCTCGCGGACGGTGGGCGGCCAGCAGCAGCGAGGTGAAGTCGCCCGCGATCCGGTTGATGTGCGGATGGACCTCCTGCCGGTCGAACAGGGTGAGGTTCACGGTGAGTTCGGGACTCTCCGCCTGCTCGCCCAAAGCCTCCGCGTACACGCCCAGGAGGAGGACCGACGGGGTGATGCCGTGGGCCCGGGCCCGGTCCTGGAGCCGCGCCCACACCTGTGGCGGCAGGTGCGCCGCCCGGCGCGCGAAGCGCGGGCGCCCGACGGCGGACGGCTCGCGCAGCAGGGGCAGCCGGGGCGCCGGGGGCAGCTCCGGCAGCCGCTCCCGCCAGTACGCCCGGTCGGCGGCCACGGCCTCCGGCGCGGGCCGCACCGAGGTCAGGTAGTCCCGGAACGTCGGCTCCACCGGCGGCAGTTCGACGCCGGGATCGTCCCGGAGCTGCCGCAGCTCGGTGAAGACGATCATCATGCTGAGCCCGTCGAGGACCAGGTTGTCCAGGCTGACCCCGATCCGCGTACGGCGCTCCCCGTCCGCTGCCGTGTAGTGCACGGCGCGGACGTCGAACAGGGGCCAGCGGGACGGGTCGAGGACCTGGTGGGACATCTCCTCGCGCAGCACGGCGAGCTGTTCCTCGCCCTCGGCGACGGGGATCGTGAACTCGGGTACGGTCGCGAGGACTTGTTGCCGTCCGTCCTCGTCGAACACGGCCCGCAGCATCGGATGCCGGTCGATCAGCCGCCGCCAGGCCCGCTCCAGGGCGGCGACGTCGGTGTGCTCCTCGTCCGTCTCGCTGTAGTAGTGCGAGCCGACGCCGCCCAGATCCAGCTGCGCCGTCCGCCCGATCCAGTACGCCCGCTGCACGTCGGTCGCCGGGAACGGCTCGTGCGCGTGCTCCGGGTCGAGCACCAGCGCGGGCGCCGTGACGGGCCGCCCGGCGTCGAGGGTGAGCGTCGCGGCGTACTCCTTCAGCACGGGGCGCGTGAACAGGCCCGCGATACGGGCCCCGCTCAGCCCGGCCTCGCGCAGCCGGGCCACGAGACGGGTGGCGAGCAGGCTGTCGCCGCCGAGGGCGAAGAAGTCGTCGTCCCTGCCGACCCGTCCGGCGCCCAGCAGCTCCCGCCACACGGCGGCGACCAGCTCCTCCACCGGCCCGGTCGGCTCCGTGTCCCCGCCCGACGGCACTGCGGCCGACTCCGCCCACGCGGCCAGCGCGGCCCGGTCCACCTTGCCGTTGGCCGTCAGCGGCAGCCCCTCGGGCAGCGGGACGAACGCGGAGGGCACGGCGTGCGCGGGCAGCCGCTCCGGGAGCCGCCGCTCCAGCCCGGCCAGGTCGAGGGCGCCCTCCGGCACCAGGAACGCGGTCAGCCGCTGCTGCCCGCGCGGCCCGGTCGCCACGGTCACCGCACGGGCGACGCCCGGCTGCGCGAGGAGCGCAGCGTCGACCTCGCCGAGCTCGGTGCGATGGCCGCGGATCTTCAGCTGATGGTCGCGGCGCCCCAGGAACTCCAGCAGCCCGCCGGGCCGGTAGCGGCCCAGGTCGCCGGTGCGGTACCAGCGCTCCCCGGCGTCCGTCACGAACCGGTCCGCGGTGCGCTCCGGGTCGCCCCGGTAGCCGGTGGCCACCCCGGCCCCGCCGATCCACAGCTCGCCGGGCACCCACTCCGGGCAGTCCTCGCCGAGCGGCCCGACGACCCGGAACCGCTGACCGCGCAGCGGAGTCCCGTACGGCACCGAGGGCCAGCCCTCCGGGGCGCCGCCCGTGGCGTCGTAGGCGTTGGACCAGATCGCGGCCTCGGTCGCGCCGCCCATCGCGGTCAGCCCGCAGCGGCCCCGGGACGCCTCGGCCAGCCGCCCGGCCAGGTCGAGCGGCACCCAGTCGCCGGAGACCAGCGCGACGCGCAGCCCCGGCGGCGCCTGCCCGGCGGAGGCCGTGAGGAGCATGTCCAGGAGCATCGGCACCGAGTTCCAGACGGTGACGCCGTGCCGCACGGCCAGATCACGCCAGCGCTGGGCGTCACGGCGCTCGTCCTCGGCGACCAGCACGAGCGCGCCGCCCGCGCCGAGCAGCCCGAACACGTCGTACACGGACAGGTCGAAGTCGAGCGCGGAGACCGCGAGGACCCGGTCGGCGGGGCCGATGCCGTGCCGTTCGGTGATGTCCTCCACGGTGTTCGCGGCGGCCCGGTGCGTCACCTCGACGCCCTTGGGCTCACCCGTGGACCCCGAGGTGAAGATGATGTACGCGCAGGAGTCGGGGTCGCCGGCCACCGGGGCCGCCAGGGGCTTCGGCAGCGGCCGGGCCAGGAACTCCGCGTCGAGGACGCAGCGCGCCCCCGAGGCCCGCAGCATCCGCTCGCGCCGCACCGGCGGCTGGTCGGCGCCGACGGGCACGTACGCCGCCCCGGCGGCGGCCACCCCGAGCACGGCGGCGACCTGGTCCGCACCCTTGGGCAGCGACACGGCGACCGTGTCCCCGGGGACGACCCCGCGCGCCGCCAGCGCGGCGGCGATACGCAGCGCACGCTCGCGCAGCTCACCCCGGGTCATGACCCCGTCCTCGCCCCACAGCAGCGCGGCGGGACGCGGATCGGCGGCGGCCCGGTCGAAGAACGGCAGGTGCAGCGCGCGGTGACCGCCGGGCAGCCCCGTGGCGTTGACGCGCTCACGCACCGCGCGCTGCCCGGCGGGCAGCAGGGCGGGCCGGGGCGCACGCCAGTCGCCGTCGCACAGGCGGCGCAGCAGCGTGCCGAACGCGGCGGACATCGTCTCGACGAGCCCGTCCGGGAACAACTCCCGCACCGCGTCCCACTGGTGGCGCAGCGACCCGTCCCGGCCCTCGTACACCTGGAGGTCGAGCCACACCTGCGGGGTCTGGCTGACCCCCCACACGCGCGCCGGGAACCCGTCCGGCGCGTCCATGGACACGCCGTCGTCGACGCCGAGCGCGCTGGTGAACACCACCGGCACGGCCGCGTCCCGCTCCCCGCGGGCGCGGGCCAGCTCCCGCATCACCCACACGGCGGACACCGAGCGGTGGTCCAGGTCGCGCCACAGCTGCTCCTGGAGCCCGCGCACCCGGGTCAGCCAGTCCTCGCCCGCCCGCGGCCGGTGCGCGGCGAGCAGCAGCGAGGTGAAGTCGCCCAGCACCCGGTTGATGTCCGGGTGGATCTCCTGCCGGTCGAACAGAGTGAGGTTGACGGTCAGTTCGGGGCTCTCGCTCCAGGCGCCCAGCACCTCCGCGTAGGCGGCCAGGAGCAGCGCCGACGGGGTGACGCCGTGCTCGCGCGCCCGCGCCTTGAGCCGCTGCCAGCGCTCCGCGCCGAGCTCCCCCGAGGTGCGCGCGAAACGGGGCCGGCCCAGCGTGGCGGGGTCGCGCAGGAGGGGCAGCCGGGGCGCCGGGGGCAGCTCGGGCAGCCGCTCCCGCCAGTACGCCCGGTCGGCGTCCAGCGTCTCGGGCGCGGGCCGCACCGAGGTCAGGTAGTCCCGGAACGTCGCCTCCACGGCGGGGAGTTCGGCGTCGGGGTCGGCGTACAGGGCGCCCAGCTCGGTGAAGACCGTCATCATGCTGAGGCCGTCGAGGATCAGGTTGTCCAGGCTCACCCCGATCCGGGTCCGCCCGTCGCCGCAGCGCACGGCGCGGACGTCGAACAGGGGCCAGCGGGACGGGTCGAGGACCTGGTGGGACATCTCCTCGCGCAGCACGGCGAGCTGTTCCTCGCCCTCGGCGACGGGGATCGTGAACTCGGGTACGGAGGCGAGGACTTGTTGCCGTCCGTCCTCGTCGAACACGGCCCGCAGCATCGGATGCCGGTCGATCAGCCGCCGCCAGGCCAGCTCCAGCCGGGGCACGTCGACCGAGGGCGCCTCGAACTCCGAGTAGTAGTGGGACCCGACGCCGCCGAGCCGCATCTCCCGCGCCCGCCCCAGCCAGTACGCGCGCTGCACGTCCGTCGCGGGGAACGGCTCGTGCGCGTGCTCGGGGTCCGCCACCAACTCGGGCAGTACGGGCCGGGCGCCGTCCAGGGTGAGCGTGGCGGCGTACTCCTTCAGCACGGGGGCCGTGAACAGGCCCGCGATCCGGGCGTCGCGCACCCCGCGCTCACCGAGCCGGTGCAGCATCCGCGTGGCGAGCAGGCTGTCGCCGCCGAGCGCGAAGAAGTCGTCCTCGCGCAGCACCGCGCGGACCCCGAGCAGGTCGCGCCACACCTCGGCGACCAGTTCCTCGGCACCCGGGCGAGGCGGCGTGCCCTGCCGCCCCCGCGCGGACGCCCCGGCCGCCGCCTGCCGCCCGAGCAGCTCGCGCACGGCCCGCCGGTCGACCTTGCCGTTGGCGGTGAGCGGCATGACCGGCAGCAGGACCAGCCGGTCGGGGACCATGTACGACGGCACCTGCCCGGCGGCGACCGCGCGCACGGCGCCGGTGTCGCACGGCGGGGCGTGCGGGTCGCGGACCGCGCGGATCAGCAGCGCGGGCTCCTCGCGGCGTACGTCCGTGTCCACCTCGGCGAACCCCTGGGCGCGCAGCACCTGTTCCCACGCGGCGGGCGGCAGCAGCGGACTGCCGGCCGCCCGGCGGGCCGGGTCCGCGTCCGCGAAGGCCCGGGTGGGCAGCGCGGCGCAGATCAGGCCGAGCGGCGGAAGACTGCCCTGCTCCACCGCGAGCAGCACGCCACCGGGAGCCAGCAGGGCAGCCGCCTGGGCCGCGCCCGCCGCCGGATCGTCGAAGGCGTGCAGGGAGCCCAGCGCCAGGACGGCGTCGAACGCGCCGGGCAGCCCCTCCGGCAGCGCGCCGTCGGGCAGCGCCTGGCAGTGCACGTCGTGCGGCGACGCGGCGAACCGCTCCCGGGCACGTTCGAGCAGTGCGGGGGATGGGTCGAGAAGCGTCAACCGCACCAGGTCCACGGGGAGTTGCCCGGCGACCCGCAGGGCGCCGAGCCCGCCTCGTGCCCCGACGACCGCGACCCGCAGCGCACGCCCCCCGGCCTGTGCCGCGAGGGCGCGCAGCGCGTCGGCGCAGGCCGTCGCCGCCTCCTCACCGCCCGGCAGCGCGTCCAGCGCCGCCTCCGGGGACAGCACCGGGTCGTCGAGGAGTTCCAGCGGGTCGCGCTCACCGGCGAGCATGGCCCGCAGGTCCGGCAGCCGTTCGAGGAGCCGGGCGAGCACGGGCGCGAACCGGGTCCCGGCGACGCGCCGGGCCAGGTCGTCTCCGCCGGACGGCTCAGGGTGGCGGTGCAGCCACGCGCGCCACAGGTGGACGAGCCCGCGCAGATCCTTCGCCGGACGCGGCCCGCCGTCGAGGACGCGGCCGATGACGTGCGCCACGACCTCCGTCTCCAGCGGATCGGGCCGGGCCCCCACCACCTGCGTCCGGACGCCTTCGACGGGCCCGCCCCCGGCGACGGGAGCCGGCGCGTAGGCCGCGGCCAGCACACCGTCCGCGCCGACGGCCGCGACCGCACGGCCCACACCGGGAGCCCGCTCCAGCGCCGCTTCCACCTCACCCAGCTCCACCCGGTGACCGCGCAGCTTGACCTGGGAGTCGGCCCGGCCGAGGAACTCGACGCCGCCGCCGGGCAGGTAGCGGGCCAGGTCGCCGGTGCGGTACCAGCGCACCCCGTCGTACTGCACGAACCGGTCGGCGGTGCGCTCCGGATCGCCCAGGTAGCCGTCGGCCACCCCGGCCCCGCCGATCCACAGCTCGCCCGGCACCCGGTCGGGGCAGTCCCGGCCCCGGGCGTCGACGACGCGCAGGCGCACGTTGCGCAGCGGCGTCCCGTACGGCACCGACGTCCACTCCGCGGGCACCTCGCCCCCGGTGACCTCGCACACGGTGGAGTGGATCGCGGTCTCCGTCGTGCCGCCGAGCGCCACGAACCGGCAGCCCGGTGAGCGTTCCGCGAGCCTCCCCGGCAGCTCTGCCCCCACCCAGTCGCCGCCGAGCAGCACCAGCCGCAGCCCGGCAGGGCCGCCCCCGGCGGTGCTGAGCAGCATGTCCAGCACGGACGGCACGCAGTTGAGGACGGTGACCCGGTGCCGCGCCATCAGCGTGTGCCAGCTCGCCGCGTCCTTGCGGTCCTCCTCCGCGACCAGGACGACAGCGCCGCCCACGGACAGCGCCCCGAACAGGTCGAACACCGACAGGTCGAAGTCGAGGGCGGACAGCGCGAACGTCCGGTCGCCGCCGCTCACCCCGAACCGTGCGGTGAGGTCGTCGACGGTGTTGCGGGCCGCCCGGTGCGGCACCACGACACCCTTGGGCTCGCCGGTGGAGCCCGAGGTGAACAGGATGTACGCCGGGTCGCCCTCCGGGACGGCCACCGGCTCCTTGACGGGAGCGTGCGCCAGCGCGTCCGCCACCGTCAGGCCCACCACACCCGCCGGGAGCGGTGCCGTGTCCTCGGTGACGAGGGCCACCCGCGCCCCCGCCCAGGCCAGGACGCGGTCGCGGCGGGCCGGCGGGTGGTCGCGCCCGACGGGCACGTACGCCGCGCCCGCGCTCAGGACGCCCAGCACGGCCGCGACCTGGTCGGGCCCCTTGGGCAGGCAGACGGCGACCCGGTCGCCGGGCCCGACCGCCTGCGCGGCGAGCGCGGCGGCGATGCGCCGCGCCCGGTCGGCGAGTTCGCCGTAGGTGAGGACCCCGTCCGTGCCCCAGAGCAGGGCGGGCCGGGCGGGGGTCAGCTCGGCGTGGCCGAGGACGTCCTCGTGCAGCAGCAGACCGCTGCGCGGCGCGTCGGTGGCGTTGGCACGGTCGCGCGCCTCGCGCTGGGACGCGGGCAGCAGGTCCGGGACGGGCGCGCCCCAGGGGGCGTCGGACGCGGCGAGGGAGTCCACGAGCGCGCGGAAGGCGGCGAACATCGCGTCGAGCGTGCCCTCGGGGAACGCCTCCTCCAGCGAGTCCCAGTTGACCAGCAGACCGCCGTCGAGCTCCGTGACCTGCGCGTCGAGCCACACCTGCGGCCCCTGCGAGATGATCCACACGGGACGCCCGAAGCAGGCGCGGACGTCCTCGGAGAACAGCTCGCCCAGGTTCAGCGCGCTGGTGAACACCACCGGCGCCAGCACCCGCCCGCCGCCGTGCTGGGCGCGGTTCAGGTCGCGCAGCACCTCGACGCCGGAGTACGCGGCGTGCGCCGCGTCCCCGAGGAACCGTTCCTGCACGCCGAGGGCCCGCTCCCGGAAGGGCGCCTCGCCCGCCATGTCGGCGGTGAGCAGCACGGAACCGGTGAAGTCGCCCACGAGCAGGGGCACATCGGGGTGCAGCGGCTCGCGGTCGAAGAGCGGCACGTTCAGCAGGAAGCGGTGCTCGGCGCTCCACGCGGCGAGCACCTCGCAGTACGCGGTGGCCAGCGCCATCGCCGGGGTCACCCCGTGCCGGTGCGCGCGGGCGAACAGGGCCTCGCGCGCCTGCGGGGGCAGCCAGTGGTGGCGCCGGGCGACCCGGGGCCGTACCGGGCCCTGGGCGACGGGCAGCGCGGGCGCGCCGGGCAGGTCCGGCAGCCGGGCGGCCCACCAGGCGGCGTCCCGGGCGCGGTCGCGCTCCCGCTCGGCGTGTACGGCGCGGTCCGCGAGGTAGCGCCGGTAGCTGTAGCCGATGGGGGAGAGGTCGCCGTCCCCGCGGTAGAGGACCGCCAGGTCGGCGAGGAGGACGCGCAGGCTCAGCGCGTCGGCGGCGAGCATGTCGAGGTTCAGGTGGACGCGGGTGCGGCCGTCCGGCAGCAGCGACAGCCGTACGTCGAGGACCTCGCCCTCGCCGACCCGCAGCATGCGGTGCGACAGCCGGTCGCGCAGCTCCGCCAGCCGGTTGTCCACCTCGTCCTCGGGCAGCGCGCGCAGATCGTGCACGTGCAGTCCCGGCCAGGTGGAGGTGGCCGGTGTGTGCTGGCGTCCGTCGTCGGCGAACACGGCGCGCAGTTGCGCGTGGCGGGCGAGCAGCGCGCGTACGGCACGCTCCAGGCGGCGCGGGTCGACGCCCTCGCCGTCGAACTCGTTGTAGAAGTGGGCGGCCACGCCGCCGAGTTCGTGCTCCTCGCCGCGGCCGATCCAGTAGGCGTGCTGCATGAGGGCCAGGTCGAAGGGGGACGTCTCGTCGTCGTCCGGGCCCGCTCCGGCGGCCTCGTTCGAGGTGGCGCCGGTACATCGCTCGGCGGCCAGTTCCGCCCAGGCGTGCAGCGTCGGGGTGCGGGCGAGGGACGCGAACGTCAGACGGACGCCCTCGCGGCGCAGTGCCGCGGACACGGCCATCAGCCGGATGGAGTCCAGGCCCTGTTCGATCAGGTTGTCGTGGGGACCGACCCGCTCGGCCTCGGGGCCGAGCCAGTCCGTCAGCAAGGGGCGGATCGACTGCAAGGGATCGCGTTCTGACACTGCTCACCAGCTTCGACGGCATCAGTTATTGAAAATGATATTCATTTCCTACAGTATGAACGGCGGGCTCGACAAGCCCCACCGAGCGGGATACGACCAGAAAGGGATTCACGTGCTGGACGGCTGTACGCCCTGGCCCGACGAACTCGCCGCGCACTACCGGGCCGCGGGCCACTGGCGAGGAGAGACGTTCGACCGGCTGCTGCGGGACTGGGCCCGCACCCGGCCGCACCGCACCGCCCTCGTGCACGGCGCACGGCGCCTGGACCGCGCGCGGCTGGCCCAGGACGCCGACCGCGTCGCCGGGCGNNTCGGCGTCCGGGCGGGGGACCGGGTGGTCCTCCAGCTCCCCAACGTCCCCGAGTTCTTCACCGTCTTCTTCGGCCTCCAGCGGCTCGGCGCCGTCCCGGTCCTCGCCCTGCCCCTGCACCGCCGCAGCGAGATCGTCCACCTGTGCCGGCTGGCCGACGCCGTCG
>NZ_LIRL01000216.1 GCF_001419795.1 Streptomyces niveiscabiei | reverse complement strand
CCACCCGCCCGGCACGGCCATCCCCCCAACGGACCGGAATCCAGGGCTCGTCCCGTAAGTCGAAGCCGTCGGCCATAATCCCCTCCCACCTTCCCGTTCCTGGCCCGCGTCACGGCACGCGAGTGCAGCACGGACCACTGCCAAACACCTGAGCGGCGAGGCACGGGCACAGTGAAGCAGCCGCCACTGACAACGCCCCTCCGCACAGACCTCCAGCCCGAACTCATCTTCGAAAAAGGAGAGTTGCGAATCGAACAGTGCTCCACCGTCCGCCGCGAGCGGAGTGTCACACCCGAACCAGCCCCAGTTCGGGATCGAGGTGCAAGCTCTTCCCCGCCACGGTCACGGGCTGTACCTGGCCGTCGCGGACCGGCTGGCGCAGGACCACGAGGTCGCCGAGGAGGGGGTGTTCGCTCCACTCGTCCGGAGGACGGTGGTGTTCCAGCTCGCCCTTGAACCAGTCGGCGTTGACCGGCACGGTGCGGGCCATCACGGCACGCACCCCCGCAGGGGTGAGAACTTCGCCGCCGGTACCCGCCAGAGTCTCGGTGCCTTCCCGGTCGAGGGTGGTGCGGCCGTCGGCGTGCCGGTAGGCGCACAGGAGGCGTACGGCGTCGGCGCCGAGGCGGGTAGCGGCCTCCCACTCGTCCTCCGTCCCCTTGAGATGGTGCAGGTTGTGCAGGGCCGACACCGAGCGCGCCGGGGGGATGACGACGATGTTGCCGACGCTGCGGTCGGCCAGTTCCTTGCCGCGGTAGGCGGTGTACGCGGCCGACTTGACCGGGTCGTCCCAGACGAACATGTCGTCGTGGCCGTGTACCTCTTCGACCAGGTCCTGCACGTCACCCGGGATCGCGATGGACCGGCCGTCGTACCGTCCGACAGTGGTGGAGGTGGTGCGCAGGAGGAACTCGGCGTACACCTCACCCCATTCCTTCGGCACGCCCCGCCCGGCGGCGACCGGGTCCAGGACGACGAGGCGCGCGTTCGTGGCCCAGGCCGGACGGGCGTGTCCGTGCGGCCGGCCGTGGCGGGCCCACCAGGTCTCGTGGCGCCAGCAGCGGCCCGCGCGCTGGAGGAGGAGCGCGAGGGGGGCCAGGTCGCTGATGACGATGTCCGCGTCCAGGTCGAGGGACTGTTCGACGACCTGGGTGGCCACGACGATGCGCCGCCCCGGGCGGGGGCCCTGCCTCCCCAGTCCGTCGGTGATCTCCTGGGTGCGCTGTTCACGCTGGTCGCCGGGGAAGCGGGCGTGCAGCAACTGCACCTCTTCCCCACCTTCGCGCCGGCGCCCGTCGAGAAGGTCGCGCAGGTGCCGGTAGGTGTCCTGGGCCTCGGACACGGTGTTGCAGACGACCAGCGCGCACCCGCCCTCGTCCCCGAGCACCGGTTCCAGCAGCCGCTCGATCACCGCGAGCCGGCCCCGGCTGCCGCCGCCGGTGCCGTGGACCACGGGTTCCACCTGCACGTCCAGGCTCATCGCCCGCGCAGCCGCCTGTTCCTCGTGCCGTGCGGCGGAGATCCGCGCGCATTCCCCGTCGGCCGCGTCCACGTACAGCCAGCCCGGATACGGCGCCTCGAACGTGCGCCCCTTCAGCTCCTTGTTCTTCAGTCCGGCGCCCTTGAGGTACTGCTTGATCAGCTGGTCGCTGACCGAGACCGGGAGCGTCGCCGACAGCAGTACGACCGGAGTCCCGTACCTCCCCAGCCAGTTCAGCAGCCTCCCCAGCAGCACCTGCATGTACGGGTCGTAGGCGTGCGCCTCGTCGAGGATGAACGTCTTGCCCGACAGCGCCAGCAGCCGCAGTGCGTTGTGCCGCACCGGCAGCACCCCCATCAGCGCCTGGTCCACCGTGCCGACGGTGAACTGCGCCAGCAGCGGCCGTTTCGCGCCGCGCAGCCACCGCTTCGGCCGCATGTCGATCTCCCGCCGCCGCGGCCCGTCCGCATCGGCCTCGTCGTCCCCCTCACACGTCACCACCCGCAACTCGCCCGCCGTGTCCTCCCTGTAGGCGCTGTTCAACCAGGCCATGCTGTGGGTGAGGGTCAGCCCCGCCTCATCGCCCGCCAGCCGGGACACCACCCCCGCCACCCGCCGGTACATCT
>NZ_LIRL01000215.1 GCF_001419795.1 Streptomyces niveiscabiei | reverse complement strand
CACCCCCCTCACCCGCGCGGTCGGCGCCGCCCCCGGCGTACCGCGCCGCGACGTCCACCCCTTCTCGCTGCTCGGCGTCGTCTGGGACGACCCCGCCGCGCACCTCGACGGCGCCGTACAGGTCCGCACCCGCCCCACCGGCACCGACCGCTGGTCGGACTGGCAGGACCTGGAGACCCACGCCGACGACCACGGCGCGGACCCCGGCACCCCGGAACACGACTCCGCGCGCCCGCGCGGGGGCACGGCGCCGCTGTGGGTCGGCGATTCGGACGGAATCGAACTCCGGGTCCGACCGAACACGACCGGAACGCGCACCCTGCCGACGGGACTCCGGGCAGAACTGATCGACCCCGGCACCGACGAGACGCCGGCCGTCGGCCCCCCGCGCGCCCGCGCGCGCCTGGGCACCCCGGCCGCCGGGACCTACGTACCCGAACTCCCGCGCGCCCTCCCGCACGGCGCACCCCGGCCCCGCATCGTCACCCGCAAGGGGTGGGGGGCCGACGAGAAGCTCCGGGAGAAGAAGTTTTCCTATACGAAGAGCGTGAAGGCGGCCTTCGTTCACCACACGGCCACCGGGAATCGGTACCGATGCTCTCAAGTGGCGTCAGTCATCCGCGGTATCTACCGCTACCACGTCAAGAGCATGGGCTGGAAAGACATTGGTTACAACTTCCTCGTCGACAAGTGCGGGTCCATCTACGAGGGCCGCGCCGGGGGAGTGACCAAGCCCGTCCTCGGCGCCCACACCCTCGGTTTCAACACGAACAGCGTGGGCATCGCCGTCATCGGCACGTACGGCGCCACCCGGCCGTCCGCCGCCGCCGTGAAGGCGGTAGCCCGGATCACGGCGTGGAAACTCGGCATCTACGGGGTCAATCCCCGAGGAACGACATATCTCAAGTCGGCGGGTGGCAATCTCTACCGAAAAGGTAAGAACGTACGACTGAACGTCATCTCCGGTCACCGCGACGGCTTCGCCACGGACTGCCCGGGGCGCCAGCTCTACGGCAAGCTCGGCACGGCCCGCTCGTCGGCCGCGCGCTACCAGGGCCGCTGACCGAAGGACGTGACGGGACCGGTGGGGGAGGACCAGATGACAGTGCCGTACGGGCGCCGGTGGCCGCGGAACGGGGTGTCCGGACCGGATGCCGCGCGCGGAGCCGGCGTACCGCGTCCGAACCCCCGGCGATCAGCTACCGCAGCTCGCATAACCCCGACCGGCCGAAACCCAGTTCGGCCGGTCCCGGCAGGAAGCAGAGACGACAGGTGACAGAAGCGATCCTCCTGGTCGGCGGCAAGGGCACCCGGCTGCGCCCCCTCACGGTGCACACCCCCAAGCCGATGGTGCGGGCGGCCGGCGTGCCGTTCCTCACCCACCAGCTGGCGCGGGCCAGGGCGGCCGGCGTGGACCACATCGTCCTCGCGACCTCCTACCTGGCGGAGGTCTTCGAGCCCCACTTCGGCGACGGCTCCGCCCTCGGCCTCCACATCGAGTACGTCACCGAGGACGAGCCCCTCGGCACCGGCGGCGCCATCCGCAACGTCGCCTCCCGCCTGCACGCCGGCCCCGACGACCCGGTCCTGGTCTTCAACGGCGACATCCTCACGGGCCTCGACATCCGCCGCCTCGTCACGACCCACGAGACCACCGGCGCCGACGTCTCCCTCCACCTCACGAAGGTCACCGACCCGCGCGCGTACGGGCTCGTCCCCACGGACGACACGGGCAAGGTCCTGGCGTTCCTGGAGAAACCGACCACCCCCGAGGAGATCGTCACCGACCAGATCAACGCCGGCGCGTACGTCTTCCGCCGCTCGGTCATCGACACGATCCCGACAGGCCGCCCGGTCTCAGTAGAACGCGAAACGTTCCCCGACCTCCTGACGGCAGGCGCCCACCTCCAGGGCATGGTCGACTCCACCTACTGGCTCGACCTCGGCACCCCCGCCGCCTTCGTCCGCGGCTCAGCAGACCTCGTCCTCGGCCGCGCCCCGTCCCCCGCGGTCCCCGGCCGCTGCGGCGACCGCCTAATCCTCCCCACGGCCCGAGTAGCCCCCGACGCGAAGCTGACCGGCGGCACGGTAGTAGGCGAAGGCGCCCTGATCTCCGAAGGCGCCCGAGTCTCCGGCTCCACCATCCTCCCCGGCGCCGTCATCGAACCCGGCGCCGTCATCACCGACTCCCTCATCGGCACCCGAGCCCGCATCGGCACCCGCTCCATCCTCATGGGCACCGTCATCGGCGACGGCGCCATCATCGGCCCCGACAACGAACTCCGCGACGGAGCAAGGGTGTGGTGCGACGCCCAAATCCCAGCAGGAGCGGTGAGATTCTCGTCGGACCAGTAGCCAGGGGGGGCGGAGGCGGGGCTGTACATCGATATACGGCTCCGCCACACGGGCGCGACCAGCAACGACGTACCGGCAGGCGACGAGGGCCAGGGAGGCGGCGCCTGCAAAACTCACGCCCCCTGTCTGCGCTTTTAGGGGCGCGGGGAACTGCGCGATCAACCACAACGAACCCGCACCCGACAACGAACCAGCCGGGGTCCAAGGGGCGGAGCCCCTTGAGGATGGGACGGGTAAGGGCGGCGGGGGCGAGGAGAATCAGCCTGCTACTGAGACGGAGGGTTCGCCGGAGGGGGTGCCCTCGTCCTGCATTTTTTCGGCGAGCTTCATGGCTTCTTCGATCAGGGTCTCTACGATCTTCGATTCCGGGACGGTCTTGATGACCTCGCCCTTGACGAAGATCTGGCCCTTGCCGTTGCCGGAGGCGACGCCGAGGTCGGCTTCGCGGGCCTCGCCGGGGCCGTTGACGACGCAGCCCATGACGGCGACGCGGAGGGGGACTTCCATGCCGGTGAGGCCGGCGGTGACTTCCTCGGCGAGTTTGTAGACGTCGACCTGGGCGCGCCCGCAGGACGGGCAGGAGACGATCTCCAGGCCACGCTGCTTGAGGTTGAGGGATTCGAGGATCTGGTTGCCGACCTTGACCTCTTCGACGGGGGGAGCGCTCAGGGACACCCGGATCGTGTCGCCGATGCCCTGGGAGAGGAGCGCGCCGAAGGCGACGGCGGATTTGATGGTGCCCTGGAAGGCGGGCCCGGCTTCGGTGACCCCGAGGTGGAGGGGGTACTCGCACTGCGCGGCCAACTGCCGGTACGCCTCGATCATGACGACGGGGTCGTTGTGCTTGACGGAGATCTTGATGTCCCGGAAGTCGTGCTCCTCGAACAGCGACGCCTCCCACAGCGCCGACTCGACGAGCGCCTCGGGCGTGGCCTTGCCGTACTTCTGGAGGAGCCGCCGGTCCAGGGAGCCCGCGTTGACGCCGATCCGGATGGGCGTCCCGTGATCGTTCGCGGCCTTGGCGATCTCCCGCACCTTGTCGTCGAACTGCTTGATGTTGCCGGGGTTGACGCGCACGGCGGCACACCCGGCCTCGATCGCGGCGAAGACGTACTTGGGCTGGAAGTGGATGTCGGCGATGACGGGGATCTGCGACTTGCGCGCGATGGTGGCGAGCGCGTCCGCGTCGTCCTGCGTCGGACAGGCGACCCGCACGATCTGGCACCCGGACGCGGTGAGCTCGGCGATCTGCTGGAGCGTGGCCCCGATGTCGGACGTACGCGTCGTGGTCATGGACTGCACGGACACCGGCGCGTCCCCGCCCACCGCGACCGACCCGACCTGGATCTGCCTGCTCTTGCGCCGCTCGGCGACCTTGGTCGGAACGGACGGCATGCCGAGAGAAATCGCAGTCATCTGCTGTGCAACCCCATGTCGTGGATCAAGACCGGTCCCGTGAGCGCGCGGGCCACCGGGGTCCGAGATTACGACACCGGACCCCCGGCGGGCACATTTCCCTTGTCAAACCCGCTGGAGGGAGGACGGCCGGACACCTGGGGTGCCCGGCCGTCGTGAACAGCGGGTGGCTAGGAGATTTTCACCGGGTTCACCACGTCCGCGATGAGGACGAGGATCGTGAAGCAGATGAACACCCCGGCGACGACGTAGGCGAGCGGCATGAGCTTGGCGACGTCGAAGGGGCCGGGGTCGGGCCTGCGCAGCAGTTTCGCGAGGCCCCGGCGCAGGGACTCCCAGAGCGCGCCCGCGATGTGCCCGCCGTCGAGGGGCAGCAGCGGGAGCATGTTGAAGAGGAACAGGGAGAGGTTGAAGCCGGCGACCAGCATGAGCGCCATGGCGAGCTGCTGGGACGCCGGGATGTCGAGGGTGAAGATCTCGCCGCCGACCCGGGCCGCGCCGACGACGCCCATCGGGGAGTCGGCTTCCCGCTTGCCCCCGTCGAACGCGGCGTCCCACAGCGCGGGGATCTTGCCGGGCAGGGCGACGATGGAGTCGGCGGCCTCGCCGACGCGGTCGGTCATCCAGGTGACGGAGTCGCCGAAGTCCTGCTGGACGATGCCGGTGGCGGCGCTGAAGCCGAGGAACCCGGCCTTGACGAACTGCCCCTGGACGATCTGGCCGCTGGAATCCTTCTTGGCGACCTGGTTCTCGGCGATCTTCGCCTGGAGGGTGACCTCCTTGCCGTCCCGCTGGACGACGATCGGGACGGTCTTGTCGGCGCTGGCGCGGATGAGGTCGGAGAGGGAGTCCCACTTCTCGGTCCGCACGCCGTCGAAGGAGACGATCTTGTCACCGGCCTTGAGGCCCGCGGCGGCGGCCGGGGAGGCGGGGTCGCCGGTCCTGCACGTGTCGCGGTTCTCGTTCTGGTTGATGACGCACTGGGAGACGGAGCTGACCGTGGTGGTCTGCTGGGAGATCCCGAAGCCCATGAGGACGGTGAGGAAGAGGACGACGGCGAGGATCAGGTTCTGCACGGGGCCCGCGGCCATGATGATGACGCGCTTCCAGGGCTTGCGCGTGTACATCATCCGCGTCTCGTCGCCCGGCTGGATCTCCTCCATGGAGGCGGAGCGCGCGTCCTCGATCATCGTGCGCCACGGGGACGTGGAGCGCGTGGAGATCCTGCCGTCCTCGCCCGGCGGGAACATCCCGATCATGCGGATGTAGCCGCCCATGGGGATGGCCTTGACGCCGTACTCGGTCTCGCCCTTCTTGCGGGAGAAGACCGTCGGCCCGAAGCCGACCATGAACTGCGGCACCCGGATGCCGAAGAGCTTGGCGAACGTGAAGTGCCCCAGCTCGTGCCACGCGATCGAGAACAGCAGCCCGAGCACGAAGACGACTATGCCGAGGATCATCATCAGAGCGGTCATGCGCGCGCCTCCGCGGTCGCCGTCAGTTCCCGGGCCCGGGCTCGCGCCCAGGCGTCTGCTTCGAGGACGTCCGACACGCTGAGCGAAGTTCCCGCCACGCTGTGTCCACCGTGTTCTTCCACCACACGGGTGACGGTCTCCATGATCCCGTTGAACGGCAGCGCGCCCCGGCGGAACGCCTCCACGCTCTCCTCGTTGGCGGCATTGAACACCGCCGGAGCCGTTCCCGCGAGCTCGCCCACGTGCCGGGCGAGGTTCACCGAGGGGAACGCCTCGTTGTCCAGGGGGAAGAACTCCCAGGTGGAAGCCTTGCTCCAGTCGAAGGCGGGCGCCGCGTCGGGGACGCGGTGCGGCCAGCCGAGCCCGATGGCGATCGGCCCGCGCATGTCGGGGGGCGTCGCCTGGGCCATCGTCGATCCGTCCGTGAACTCAACCATCGAGTGGACATACGACTGGGGATGCACGACCACCTCAATGCGGTCGAAGGGAATGTCGTAGAGGAGGTGCGCCTCGATGACTTCCAGCCCCTTGTTGACCAGGGTCGCCGAGTTGATCGTGATGACCGGGCCCATCGCCCAGGTGGGGTGCGCGAGCGCCTCCTCGACCGTGACGTCCGCGAGCTGCTCCTTCGTACGGCCCCGGAACGGGCCACCGGACGCGGTGACGACGAGCTTGCGGACGTCCGCGCGGGTGCCGGAGGCGAGCGCCTGGAAGAGGGCCGCGTGCTCGGAGTCGACGGGGATGATCTGACCGGGTTTCGCCAGCGCCTTCACCAGGGGGCCGCCGACGATCAGCGACTCCTTGTTGGCGAGCGCGAGGGTGCGGCCCGCCTCCAGGGCGGCCAGCGTCGGGGCGAGGCCGATCGCGCCGGTGATGCCGTTCAGGACGGTGTGGCAGGCGGAGGCGGCGACCTGCGTGGCCGCGTCCGGCCCCGCGAGGATCTCCGGGAGCGGCTCGCCGGCGCCGTACGCGTCCGCGAGGGCCTCGCGCAGTGCCGGTACGGCGTCCTCGCGGGCGACCGCGACGGTCCTCACCCGCAGCCGGTGCGCCTGCTCGGCGAGCAGGGCGACGCGGGCGCCGTTCGCGGACAGGGCGGTGACCCGGAAGCGGTCCGGGTGGCGCAGGACGAGGTCGATGGCCTGCGTGCCGATCGAGCCGGTGGAGCCGAGGATCACCACGTCCTTGGCGGCGTCGCCCGCGACGGGGGCGAAGACCAGGTGGGGGTCGGCGAGTGGGGCTGGACTGTCGGTCATTCCCCCATTGTCACCGCACGGGCTGTGCGGCCGGACAGCGTGTCGCCGGGGAGCGTACCGGGGTTCGCGTGAGAGGTGGTTCATATAACCGTTTACGCCCCGGCAAGGACACCCGCACCAACGCGAGCCTCAACGCGGAGTGGGTCCAGCTCAAGAACACCGCCTCGAACCACAAGTACGTCTTCAAGAACATCTCCATCGGCGCCGGCAAGACGGTGAAGATCCACACCGGCACCGGCAAGGACACCTCGGCCGACACGTTCCAGAACCGCAAGGCGTACGTCTGGAACAACGACGGCGACACAGCGACCTTGACCCGCTCGACGGGGGCGAAGGTGGACACGTGCTCGTGGACGAAGAAGACGAAGGACCACAAGTGGTGCTGAGGTTCTGAAGGTCGGGGCACGGTGGGAACGCCGTGCCCCGTTTTCCGTTTGCGGGGCTAGCGGATCGGCCGGTGGACGTTCTCCTTCCCCGAAGGTCCCGGTGTCGCGTCGGCGATCCACGGGCCCTCGCCCGAGGGGTCGACGATGCCGGTCTCCAGCCACTCGTACGCTCCCCCGAGGACGCCCTTGACCACCTTGCGGTCGACGTCGTCCGTGTTGGACCACAGGCGGGTGAAGAGCTCGTCCACGCGCACGCGGGCCTGTTGACAGAACGCGTCGGCCAACTGGTAGGCCTCGCGGCCATGTTGGTCATGGGCGCGGAGGTGTTCCGCGCGGACGCACGCCGCGCTCATCGCAAACAGTTCCGCGCCGATGTCGACGATGCGGCCGAGGAAGCCCTGTTTCGTCTCCAGGCGCCCCTGCCAGCGGGACATCGCGTAGAACGTGGAGCGCGCGAGCTTGCGGGAGTGGCGTTCGACGTACCGGAGGTGCCCGGAGAGGTCCATGCCGTTCTTGAAGTCGTCGTAGGACGTGGGGAGTTGGCCGGGGCCGACGACGAGTTTCGGGAGCCAGCGGGCGTAGAAGGCGCCGGCCTGGGCGCCCGCTTTCGCCTTGTCGCCGAGGGACTTGCCGGGGTCGATGAGGTCGCCCGCGACGGCGAGGTGCGCGTCGACGGCCTCGCGGGCGATGAGGAGGTGCATGATCTCGGTGGAGCCCTCGAAGATGCGGTTGATGCGCAGGTCGCGGACCAACTGCTCGGCGGGGACCGCCCGTTCGCCCCGCGCCTTGAGCGACTCGGCGGTCTCGAACCCCCGCCCGCCCCGTATCTGCACCAGCTCGTCGGCGATGAGGCACCCCATCTCGGAGCCGTACAGCTTCGCGAGGGCCGCCTCGATGCGGATGTCGTTGCGGTCCTCGTCGGCCATCTGCGAGGAGAGGTCGACGACGGCCTCCAGCGCGAAGGTCGTCGCGGCGATGAAGCTGATCTTCGAGCCGACGGCTTCGTGCAACGCGACGGGTTTGCCCCACTGTTCACGCGCCCCGGACCACTCGCGGGCGATCTTCAGCGCCCACTTCCCGGCCCCGACGCACATCGCGGGCAGCGAGAGCCGCCCGGTGTTGAGGGTGGTGAGCGCGATCTTCAGCCCGGCCCCCTCGGGCCCGATCCGGTGGGCGGCGGGCACCCGGACCCGGTGGAACCGGGTGACCCCGTTCTCGAGCCCGCGCAGCCCCATGAACGCGTTGCGGTTCTCGACGGTGATCCCCTCGGAGTCCGCCTCGACGACGAACGCGGTGATCCCGCCCTGGTGCCCCTCCGACGCGGGCACCCGGGCCATGACGACCAGCAGATCGGCGACGACCCCGTTGGTGGTCCACAGCTTGACGCCGTCGAGGACGTACTCGTCCCCCTCGGGCACGGCGGTGGTCGCGAGCCGTGCGGGGTCGGACCCGACGTCCGGCTCGGTGAGCAGGAACGCGCTGATCGCGGTCGTCGCGCAGCGCGGCAGGAACGCGTCCTTCTGCTCCTGCGTGCCGAAGATCTTCAGCGGCTGCGGCACGCCGATCGACTGGTGCGCGGACAGCAGCGCGCCGAGTGCCGGGTTCGCGGAGCCGACGAGGGCGAGGGCCTTGTTGTAGTAGACCTGGGTGAGTCCGAGGCCGCCGTACTGCGTATCGATCTTCATGCCGAGCGCGCCGAGGTCCTTGAGTCCGTTGATCGTCTCGTCGGGGATGCGCGCCTCGCGTTCAATGCGGGCGGAGTCGACCTTGGTCTCGCAGAAGTCGCGCAGCGCCGCGAGGAACTCCTCGCCGCGGCGGGCGTCGGCGTCGGGCGGGACGGGGTGCGGGTGGATCAGGTCGAGCCGGAAGCGGCCGAGGAAGAGTTCCTTGGCGAAGCTGGGTTTGCGCCAGTCCTGCTCGCGGGCGGCCTCGGCGACCTGCCGGGCCTCACGTTCTGAAACGGAGGGGCCTGAGACGGAGGGGCCTGAGACGGACGGCCTGCCCTGTGCTCCGGACGGCTCTGCGTGTGGTGCGGACAAGAGGATCACCTCGCCGCGGATCGGGGTGTTCGGGACGTCTGGTTACCGATCGGTTCTACTGGATCGTTTACCCGATTACGGCGGCTTGGACCAGCCCTCACGCTCCCGTTCGCCCCGTTCCGGAGTGATTATCGAAGCGCTTCGACAACCTATGGACACCCACCCCCACTGAAGCTACTGTCGAACCACCCACTCACCCGCCCTGTTCGCAACGCGCACTGTCGAAGCGCTTCACAAAGCTTGGAGAGCTGGATGGTCACCCTCGCCGAGGTCGCCCAGCACGCCGGAGTCTCGGCGAGCACGGTGAGCTATGTCCTCAGTGGCAAGCGGTCCATCTCGACGACCACGCGGCAACGGGTCGAGCAGAGCATCCGGGAGCTGGGGTACCACCCGAACGCGGGCGCGCGGGCGCTGGCGAGCAGCCGCTCGAACATCATCGCGCTGATGATTCCGCTGCGCACCGACATGTACATGCCGGTGATGATGGAGATCTCCATCGCGGTGGCGACGGCCGCGCGCGGCTACGGCTACGACATCCTGCTGCTGACCGGCCAGGAAGGGCCGGACGCGGTGCGCAGGGTGACGGGCAGCGGGCTGGCCGACGGGATGATCCTGATGGACGTCGAACTCGACGACGAGCGGCTGCCGTTGCTCCGCTCGACCGACCGCCCCTCGGTCCTGATCGGCCTCCCCGCCGACACGTCCGGGCTGACCTGCGTCGACCTCGACTGGAGCGCGACGGGCGCGCTGTGCGTCGAGCACCTCGCGGGCCTCGGGCACCGGGACGTCGCCGTGATCGGCGAGGCGCCGGGGGTGTACGAGCGGCACACCGGGTTCGCGGTCCGCACCCTGGACGGACTGCGGTCGCGCGCACGGGAGTTGGGGGTGCGCGCGCTGCACCGGCCGTGCGAGGGCGGGTACGACGCGCTGGGCGCGACGCTGGCGCGGGTCTTCGACGAGCGCCCGGCGACGACGGGGTTCGTCGTGCAGAACGAGTCCGCGGTGGAGCCGCTGCTGTCGCTGCTGCGCCAGCAGGGGCGGGCGGTGCCGGAGGACGTGTCGGTGGTCGCGATCTGCCCGGACCAGGTGGCGACGCAGGCGCCGGTGCGGCTCACGTCGGTGGCGATCCCGGCGGCCGAGATGGGGCGGCGGGCGATGGAGCAGCTCGTCGCGAAGCTGGAGGGGCGGGGCGGCGCCGAAGTGGCGCTGATCTCCCCCGAGTTGACGGTCCGGGCGAGCACGGGCCCGGGCGGCATCTGACAGACGCGACATCTGATAGACAGTCACTTCTCTTCATGCGGCGCCCTGTTGGTGAAGGGCGTTGCCGGGGTGCCCAGTTCCGGGGTGCCCCACAGCGCCCTCCGGGGTGCCTTCAGGTCCGCACGCCTCCCCTCAGGAGCACGCCTCATGACTCTGCCTGCCGAAACCCCGACCCAGCCCAAGGTCAGCCTGGCCCAGTCCTCCCCCACCGTCGGGACGTTCCGTGAGCGGGGCGGCGCGCTGGAGTGGAGCGGGCGCCAGGAGACCCTCCGTATCGAGCCGTGGGGGCCGGACGCGGTCCGGGTGCGGTCCAGGCTCGGCGGGCCCGTCCTGGCCGACCTGCCGGGCGCGCTGCTCGACACTCCCCCGGCGACCGAGTCGGTCGTCAAACTCGCCGAGGGCGTGGGCCTGTTGACGGTCGGCGCGCTGACGGTCGAGGTGAGCGCCGAGGGCCTGGTCCGGTTCCTGGCGACGGACTCCGGGGAGGAGATCCTCGCCGAGGAGCGCGCGCACTTCTGGTGGCCGGGCTCGCGCCTCTACACGGCCGTGGGCAACGGCCACCACCGGCTGGAGCAGCGGTTCGCGGCCTACGACGACGAGAAGCTGTACGGGCTCGGGCAGCACCAGCACGGGAAGTTCGACCAGAAGGGGCTGGTCCTCGACCTGGTGCAGCGCAACGCCGAGGTCAACATCCCGGTGCTGACGTCGAGCCGGGGCTACACGCTGCTGTGGAACAACCCGGCGATCGGGCGCGTGGAGCTGGCGCACAACGGGACGCGGTGGGTCGCGGACTCGGCGCGGCAGATCGACTACTGGATCACCGCGGGCTCTGCGGCCGACGGCCAGCGCCGCTACAGCGCGGTGACCGGCCGTACGCCGATGCTGCCGGAGTGGGCGGCGGGGTTCTGGCAGTGCAAGCTGCGCTACCGCACGCAGGACGAACTCCTGGGCGTGGCGCGGGAGTACAAGCGCCGGGGGCTGCCGCTGGCGGCGATCGTGTGCGACTTCTTCCACTGGACGCACCTCGGCGAGTGGAAGTTCGACCCCGCCGAGTGGCCGGACCCGGCCGGGATGGTGCGGGAACTCGCCGAGATGGGCACCAAGTTGGTGGTGAGCGTGTGGCCGTCGGTGTCGCCGCTCTCGGAGAACCACCAACTCATGGAGCAGCGCGGCTACTTCATCGGCACGCAGTACGGCCCGATGGCGCACGCGGACTGGCCGGACAAGGGCGTCGCCTCGACCGTACAGGTCGCCTTCTACGACGCGACGAACCCCGAGGCGCGGGACTTCGTGTGGTCGCGGATCCGCGACAACTACCTCGCCCCGTACGGGATCACGGCGTTCTGGCTGGACGCCTGCGAGCCGGAGCTGAAGCCGGGGTTCTCGGAGAACCTGCGCTACTGGGCCGGGCCGGGGCTTGAGGTCGGCAACCTGTATCCGCTGGAGAACGCGCGGGCGTTCGCGGAGGGGCTCGGCGCGGAGGGCGAGGAGGTCATCACCCTCAACCGCTCGGCGTGGGCGGGGAGTCAGCGGTACGGGGCCGCGCTGTGGTCCGGCGACATCGGCACCGACTTCCCGACCCTGCGCCGCCAGATCGCCGCCGGGCTCAACACGGCGCTGTCCGGCATCCCTTGGTGGAACACGGACATCGGCGGCTTTCACGGCGGCGACCCGGACGACCCGGCGTACCGCGAGGTCATGGTCCGCTGGTTCCAGTTCGGGGCGCTGTCGCCGCTGATGCGGCTGCACGGGTTCCGCGACCCGGGGATGCCGCTGGGGCCCGACATGACCGGCGGGCCCAACGAGGTCTGGTCGTACGGGGATACGGCGGGCACGATCATGGCCGAGTACGTGCGGCTGCGCGAGCGGCTGCGGCCGTACGTCCTGGAGGTCATGCGCGAGGCCCACGAGGAGGGGCTGCCGCCGATGCGTCCGCTGTTCCTGGAGTTCCCCGGGGACCAGGCGAGTTGGGGCGTCGACGACGCGTACCTGTTCGGGCGTGACCTGCTGGTCGCGCCGGTGCTGACGGCCGGGGCGACGGTCCGTACGGCGTATCTGCCGGCGGGGGCGCGGTGGACGGACGCGTGGACCGGGGAGTCGTACGAGGGGGGCGCCACGGTGACCGTCGAGGCGCCGCTGGAGCGGATTCCGCTGTTCCTGCGGGACGGGGCACAGCTGCCGATCGCGCGGTGACGTCACGGCGGTGAGGCCGGCCCCTGAACGGCGGGGCCGGCCTCACGGTCGTATCGGGTCAGCTCTCGCAGACCGACGGCAGTGCGCGGAAGAGTGCCTCGGTGTGCAGGCGGTCCAGGTGGCGTTCGTGGCGGACCTGGGCTGCGCTGATGTACAGCTCGGGGTAGCAGACGTACCCGGAGCGGTCGGCGGTGGTCGCGGCGAGGGCCTTGACCAGCTCCGTGTTGATGCGGTTGATCTCGACGCGGACGACGCTGAGGTCGGGGCGGCTGGTGGGGGCCTGGTCGGGGTGGTCGGTCCAGCGCTGGAACAGGCCGCGCTGGACGAGCTTGTTCGCCTCGATCTGGTCGCGGAAGACCTTGCGGACGGCGTCGGGGTCGGCGCCGAGCTGCTCGGCCTGCGCGGCGACGGCGTCGAGGACCTGCTGTTCGCGGGCCGGGTCGTCGATGGGGCTGCTGGTGCCGAACTTGGCGGCGGCGACCAGGTCGGCGGTGGCCAGGCGCTGGGCGGCGAGGTCCGCGATGGAGTGCAGCGTGTAGGTGCCGGCGGTGGTGGTCGCCGTCGTGGTGGCCGCGTGCGCGGCGGGCGCCTGGGGGGCCGCGACCGCGGTTCCGGTCGCCCCGAGGGCGACGGCCGCGGCCACGGCGAGCGTGGTCAGGGCGCGGCGTGTGGGGGTGGTGTTGTGCATATCCCCATCAAACCCCGCCCGGACCACGGTTTGGTCAACTGCTGCTGACGGTCAGGTTGTTTGTCGTAAAGTTCAGGCCACCGGAGGAGCTGGTGATCTCGTACCCGAACTGCA
Organism: Streptomyces niveiscabiei; assembly: GCF_001419795.1. Lineage (GTDB taxonomy): Bacteria > Actinomycetota > Actinomycetes > Streptomycetales > Streptomycetaceae > Streptomyces > Streptomyces niveiscabiei. The sequence goes on along the minus strand of NZ_LIRL01000215.1, from coordinate 2,111 downwards.
CGTCGCCGATGGTCTCGTTGCCGAACCAGCCCTTGGTGTCCTTGATCCACTTCAGGATCGGGAGGATCTGCACGGACCCGGAGGACGAGTTCGAGGTGCGGATGAACGAGAAGACCTCGTTCGCGCCGTTGGTGCCCTTGTAGACGGTCCAGGTGTGGCCGCCGAGCGTCGCGGTGCCCTGCGAGGTGCCGAGCGGCCCGACCGCCCCGGTCTTGTTGACCCAGAGCATCACTTCGTACGCGTTGTTCTTGAGCCAGATGTCGTACGACGTGTTGTACGCGCCGGACGACGGGACCGAGACGTTGTAGCTGCTGTTCAGCGAACCGAGCGAGGTGATCGTCTTGTTGATCACCTTCTTCTGGTTCGGGTAGGACTTGATGCCGCCGGTGTTGGGGTGGTTGGCGTTGACGCCCCAGTTGGTGCCGGAGTTGGCCCAGATGCACTGGCTTCCGGCGCCCGAACCCCAGATGTTGTTGTACAGCGTGTAGCCGTTGAGGTTCGTGTTGCCCCACTGGTCGCAGGTGTTCCAGACGGCTGCCGAGGCGGGGGCGGAGGCGAGTCCGATGGTGGCGCCGAGCGCCAGTGCGGGGGCGAGCAGGACCTTCACGGTCCTGGCGAGTGTGCGGGTTGCCATGGTGTCCCTTCCATGGGTGGGGGGAAATGCCTGGTGTTGCAGGGGAGTTACCACGTCCCCAGGGTGAGGACGTGGTCTTCTCCGGCGACGAGGTCGAGCGGCCTCGCGCCGGTGGAAGTCCGCAGCTCGACACGGAGCGTGCGTGCGGGGTGGACGACGGCCCTGGCGCCGTCCGCGTCCCAGTCGAGGTCGATCCGCGCGCCGAACCTCGTCCGGACGCCCCGGAGTTGACCTTCTTCGAGCGCTGAGGTCGGTGCCGGGAGGAGGACCAGCCGGTCGGGGGTCGACTGGATCAGCGCCTCGATCAGGACGGTGGGGAGGGTGTGCGCCGCGTCCGCGTTGTAGACGTGGCGGTGGGGGTAGTGGGCGCTCATCAGGGACGCGTGGAAGAAGTCGCCGTCCAGGACGGCGGCCAGGGCCTGTCCGACGCGGTGCCCGTCCCTCAACCGCGCGGCGATCAGGGCGTGGTGGAGGTGGCCGTGCGCCGAGTCGTTCTCGGCGCCCCGGAGTTGCAGGGCCCGGTGGGCGGCCTCGGCGAGGGCGGGGGTGTCGTAGGGGGTGATCTCGTCGAGGGGCCAGACCGCGTAGAGGTGGCTCAAGTGGCGGTGGTCGTAGGTGTCCTGGAGGCCGGGCCAGGCCCATTCGGCGAGCGCGCCGTCGGGGTTGACGCGGTGGGGCGGGAGGCGGTGGGCGAGGGCGGTCCAGCGGGCGGCTCGTTCTTTGTGGCCGGCGTGGTACGCGGCTGCGGTGAGGAGTGCGTGGCGGGCCGCCGAGAGGTCCATCGCCGCGTTGACCGCTCCCCAACTGGCGTTCGCCGGGCGGTTCTCGGGTGAGTACGAGGGGACGAGGGCGAGTTGGCCCTCCGGGGTTTCGCCGGTCCCGGCCCGTGGGTCCGTCCGCGTCAGGAAGTCCTCGTAGAACTCGGCGAGTTCGGCGAGCAGCGCGGCCGTACGGGGGTCTCGGGTGCCCTGCGTCTCGTCGTGGTCGGTGAGGGGCTTGAGGAGCCAGTCCGCGCCGGACGTCCAGAGGTGCAGGGGGTATGCGTGGCTGAAGTGGAAGGAGTGGCCGGACTCGCCGTCGGTGTGGGCGGGGGTGACGATGCCCCGGGCGCCGAAGACGGAGCGGGCGTTGGCGCGCCAGTCGTCGAGCTGGGCCTCGATCAACTGGCGCAGTGCGCCGGTGACTTCGGGGAGGGCGGCCGAAGCGGCCGACGAGGTCTGGAGGTTGAGGTTGGCGTCGAGGGTGAAGGCGCCGGACCAGGCGGTGTCCCAGTCGCCGGTCCACAGGCCGGTGAGGCGGGGCGGGAGGAGTCCTGCGGCGGAGAGGAGGTGGTAGCGGCCGGCGGCGAAGAGGCGTTCCAGGAGGGCGGGGCTGTCCGGAGTCTTGAGCAACTCCGAGCCGGGCAGGGCGCGTTGGGCAGGGTCGGCGTGGAGGTCGAGGGTGACGCGCTGGTAGGCGTCGCGGTGGAGGGGGAGGT
>NZ_LIRL01000214.1 GCF_001419795.1 Streptomyces niveiscabiei | reverse complement strand
CGACAGGCGATGACGGCCGAGACCCTGATCACCAGGCGGACCTGGGAGAGCGGATGGTTCTGCCCCCGCGTCAGCTCGGCCGTCATCGCCTGTCGTCCCCCTGTGTCGTGCTGTGTGGTTGTGGTGCCGCGGCCCTCAGAGGACCGGCTGGATGGCCGGCATGAGGTCCTGGAAGGTGCGGCCGTTGGCCGGGGTGCCGATGGCGGTCATCGACCAGCCCTGGCCCACGCGGTGCACCTTGGCCATGATCTGGGCCGTGTAGTTGCCGCCGCCCGCGAGGGTGTAGCGCGCCAGCTCCTGGCCGTTGGTCTCGTCGACGAGGCGGCAGAAGGCGTTCTGCACCTCCTGGAAGGTCTGGCCCGTGAACGAGTTGACGGTGAAGACGATCTGGTCGATGTGGACCGGCACGCGCGAGAGGTCGACGAGGATCGCCTCGTCGTCCCCGCCCTGGCCGACGCCGCCTACCAGGTTGTCGCCGGTGTGGCGCACCGAGCCGTCGTCGCTCACCAGGTGGCGGAAGAACACGACGTCGACCGGCTGCTGGTCCGCGAAGAGGACCGCGGAGGCGTCGAGGTCGATCTCGCGGGTGCGGGAACCGAACAGGCCGCGCCGGGGGGCCGCCTGCCAGCCGAGACCCATCCGCACCGCGCTCAGGCTGCCTCCGTCGTTCTTCTGAAGACTGATTGCCTGACCCTTGGTCATGTTGACGGTCACGAGCCGATTCCCCTCTCGAACTTCCCCTGTTCCCGCGGGCTCCGCGGATGTCCAGAACCCTACGCAAGGCCACTGACAGTGCCGTACCCGGGAGCGCGTTTTGTGTCGGTCCTGCAACACAGGGCGTACGGCGCGGCGCTCCCGGATACGCGGGTCATGCCAGGCCCGCCTCCTTCATCTGGCGCAGTTCCTTCTTCATCTCGGAGACCTCGTCCCTGAGGCGGGCGGCGACCTCGAACTGGAGGTCGGCGGCGGCGGCGCGCATCCGCTCGGTCATCGCCTCGATCTGGTCGGCGAGGTCGGCGGCCGGCGTGTCCGTCGGGACGGTGTCCTTGGCCTTGCCCCTGGCCGCCTTGGCGGACTTGGCGCGGGCCTTCTCGCCGAGCGACGGCACGGGCGCCTTGGTGCCGCGGCCGTCCTTCTTGGCGCGGTAGCCGCTGCCGAGGAGCTGTTCGGTGTCGACCTCCTCGCGCGCGATCTGGGCGACGATGTCGTTGATCTTCTTGCGCAGAGGCTGGGGGTCGATGCCGTTCGCCGTGTTGTAGGCGACCTGCTTCTCGCGGCGCCGGTTGGTCTCCTCGATGGCGCGCTCCATCGCGGGGGTGATCCGGTCGGCGTACATGTGGACCTGTCCGGAGACGTTGCGCGCGGCGCGGCCGATGGTCTGGATCAGGGAGGTGCCCGAGCGCAGGAAGCCCTCCTTGTCGGCGTCGAGGATCGCGACCAGGGAGACCTCGGGCAGGTCGAGGCCCTCGCGCAGGAGGTTGATGCCGACCAGGACGTCGAACTCGCCGGCGCGCAGTTCGCGCAGGAGCTCGATACGGCGCAGCGTGTCGACGTCGCTGTGCAGGTAGCGGACCTGGATGCCGAGTTCGAGGAAGTAGTCGGTGAGGTCCTCGGCCATCTTCTTGGTGAGGGTGGTGACCAGGACGCGTTCGTCCTTCTCGACCCGGCCGCGGATCTCGTGCACCAGGTCGTCGATCTGGCCCTCGGTGGGCTTGACGACGACCTCGGGGTCGATGAGGCCGGTGGGGCGGATGATCTGCTCGACGGTGCCGTCCGCGCGCGAGAGTTCGTACTTGCCGGGGGTCGCCGACAGGTAGACCGTCTGCCCGATGCGCTCCTGGAACTCCTCCCACTTCAGGGGGCGGTTGTCGAGCGCCGAGGGGAGGCGGAAGCCGTGGTCGACGAGGGTGCGCTTGCGGGAGGCGTCGCCCTCGTACATCGCGCCGATCTGCGGGACCGTGTTGTGCGACTCGTCGATGACCAGCAGGAAGTCGTCCGGGAAGTAGTCCAGGAGGGTGTTGGGCGGGGAGCCCGGTTCGCGGCCGTCGAAGTGCATCGAGTAGTTCTCGACGCCGGAGCAGGAGCCGATCTGGCGGAGCATCTCCAGGTCGTACGTCGTGCGCATGCGCAGGCGCTGGGCCTCCAGGAGCTTGCCCTGCTTCTCCAGTTCGGCGAGGCGCTCGCCGAGTTCCTTCTCGATGTCGTTGGCGGCGCGCTCCAGGCGCTCGGGGCCCGCGACGTAGTGGGAGGCCGGGAAGACGTACAGCTGCTGGTCGTCGCTGATGATCTCGCCGGTGAGCGGGTGGAGCGTGGAGAGGGCCTCGATCTCGTCGCCGAACATCTCGATGCGGACGGCGAGTTCCTCGTAGACCGGGAAGATCTCGATGGTGTCGCCGCGCACCCGGAACGTTCCGCGCGTGAAGGCGAGGTCGTTGCGCGTGTACTGGATGTCGACGAAGCGGCGCAGCAGGTCGTCCCGGTCGATCTCCTCGCCGACCTTCAGGGGGACCATGCGGTCCACGTACTCCTGCGGGGTGCCGAGGCCGTAGATGCACGAGACGGAGGCGACCACGACGACGTCCCTGCGGGTGAGCAGCGAGTTCGTCGCGGAGTGGCGCAGGCGCTCGACCTCCTCGTTGATCGAGGAGTCCTTCTCGATGTAGGTGTCCGACTGCGGGACGTACGCCTCGGGCTGGTAGTAGTCGTAGTACGAGACGAAGTATTCGACCGCGTTGTTCGGCAGGAGCTCGCGGAACTCGTTCGCCAGCTGGGCGGCCAGGGTCTTGTTCGGCGCCATCACGAGCGTGGGGCGCTGGAGCTTCTCGATCATCCACGCGGTGGTGGCGGACTTGCCGGTGCCGGTCGCGCCGAGGAGGACGACGTCCTTCTCACCGGCCTCGATGCGCTGGGCCAGCTCGGCGATGGCCGCCGGCTGGTCGCCGCTGGGCTGGTAGGGGCTGACGACCTCGAAGGGCGCCACCGTACGTTCGATGCTGGAAACGGGCCGCATGCCATCCACCGTACGGCCCCCCACTGACAACGCGTCCCCATCAGGGGTTTTCCGGGTCAGCGGCGCTGCGGTTCGTGGACCTCGCGGCGGGCGGTGCGGCGGGCGCGGACCCGGGGGCGGCGGCCGGAGTGGTGGCCGGCCGGGTGCGCGGGGACGCCGGGTTTGTGCTCGACGGGCGGTACGGCGGGTCTGCCCATGACCATCAGGGGGTCGAACACGACGACGACGGCCGCGAGCGCGAGGAACGCGAGGGGGCCGATCAGCATCGGGGCGAGCAGGGAGGCGGGCGAGTCGCCGGAGGTGGTGTCACCGGCGTGCACGTGGACGCTGAGGGCGGCCATGCCGGTGTAGTGCATGCCGGTGACGGCGAGGCCCATCACGAGGCTCGCGCCCATGCTCCACAGGAAGCCCCGGACCTGTCCTGCGGCCCACAGCGCGGCGGTCGCGGCGCCCATGGCGATCGCGACGGACGCCGCGACGGTGAACGTGTTGTACTCCAGGCGCCCGTTGAGCTGCATTCCGGCCATGCCCAGGTAGTGCATGGAGGCGATACCGAGGCCGGTGATCGTCCCTCCGGTGAACAGCGCGGTTCCCGAGGCCCCCTTGTAGCCGACGATGAAGATCCCGATGCCGACCATGAGGATCGCGACGCCGAGGCTCGCGTACGTGAGGGGTTTGTCGTACCGGATGGGTGCGCCCTGGACGGTGAATCCCATCATCGCGACGAAGTGCATCGTCCAGATGCCGGAGCCGATCGCCGCCGAGCCGAGGGCGAGCCAGCCTGGGCGCCAGGAGTGGGAGACGAGCAGGGCTCTGGTCGTACAGCGCAGACCGAGGGCACCGCCGAGGCAGGCCATGAAGTAGGCCACCAGCGGGGTGACGAGTCCGTAGCTGAATCCGTCGACCGTGCCTTGCATGCGGGGTTGCCCTTCCGCCCTGTTGATTGATTTTCCCTGGAATGCGCCCCTTCCCAGGACCGCCGAGCGGTCAGGGTTGACGCAGAGAGTATGACCCCCACCGGAATGGTCGAACGATTTTCCGGCAAAGAAACACGCCCTTGCCCCACTTGTGCCCCTGGGGTGAGCGCGTGTGGCCGTCTCCATTCATTCTGTGGCCATCCGCGGTCTCCTCCCCCGCCGCCCCTGTGCTGTCACAGTGAATCCCGACGTGATCACAGGAAGCGAGGAGTCGTCATGCACGCGCGCGTAGCCGCCGTTACCTCCACCGCTCTTCTGGGCACCGCCGCGGTCCTTCTGGCGCAGGCGCCGGACGCGAGCGCGGCAGCCCGCCCCGCACCCGTCGTGGTGGCCCACCGGGGCGCCTCCGCGCAGGCGCCCGAGAACACGCTGGCAGCCGTCGACAAAGCGGCCGAAATGGAGGTCGCCTGGGTCGAGAACGACGTCCAGCGGACAAAGGACGGCGAACTCGTGGTGATCCACGACGACACGCTCAGGCGCACCACCAATGCGGCCAAGATCTTTCCGGACCGGGCGCCGTGGAAAGTGAAGGACTTCACCGCGGCGGAGATCGCCCAGCTCGACGCGGGGAGTTGGTTCGGGCCCGCGTTCGCGGGTGAGCGGGTGCCGACGTTGAAGCAGTTCGTGGAGCGCCTCGACACCCACCGGCAGAAACTCCTCCTGGAGATCAAGAATCCGCAGCTCTATCCCGGTATCGAGCAGCAGATCATCAAGGTGCTCGGCAACGAGGGATGGCTCGATCCCTGGCATCTGAACAACCGTCTGATCGTCCAGAGCTTCGACGCCGCGAGCCTGCGCACGGTGCACAGCCTCAAGCCGGCCGTCCGCACCGGGTTCCTCGGCACGCCCGCGGTGGCCGATCTGCCGTCCTACGCGCGGTTCGCCGATCTGATCAATCCCTCGCACACGACGGTCACGAGCGAGTACGTCTCCGCCGTGCACGCGCTGCGGGGGCCGCACCACCGGCGGCTCCAGATGTACGTCTGGACGGTGGACGACGCCGTCAACGCGCGCAAGGTCGCCGGGTTCGGGGTGGACGGGATCATCACGAACAAGCCGGACGTCGTGCGGGACGCGCTGCCGTAGGGGGCCGGGGCCGGTCCTGGGGGCGTTGTCGGTGGCGGGCCGTACGG
>NZ_LIRL01000213.1 GCF_001419795.1 Streptomyces niveiscabiei | reverse complement strand
GCCCGCCCACCCCACCGGCAAGTTCCTCGCCAAAGCCGCCGTTCTCACCGCTGTCCTCTCCATCGCCGGGTCTCTTCTCGGGCTCGTCCGGGATCAGGCTCTTGCTCGGCTCTTCGGGGCCGGGCAGGAGACTGACGCGTTTCTTGTCGCCTGGACTGTGCCGGAGTTCGCGGCGACGTTGCTGATCGAGGACGGGATGGCGTTCGCGCTGATTCCGGCGTTCAGCATGGCCCTGGCGCGGAAGGCGCAGGGCGCTGCGGGGGATCCTGTGCGGGCGCTTGTCGCCGGGACCCTGCCGAAGTTGTCGCTCGCGTTCATGGGTGTCGGGGCGATTGTTGTCGGGCTCGCGCCTCAGGTCGTCGAGGCGCTCGCGCCCGGCTTGTCCAACCCGCGGCTCGCCGTCGACTGCACCCGGTTGACGGCGACGTGCATCGTGAGCTTCGGGCTGGCCGGGTATTGCAGCGCCGCCCTCCGCGCGCACCGCAAGTTCGGCGCCCCCGCCGCGATCTACGTCGTGTACAACATCGGCATCATCGCCGGGATGTTCGTGCTGGGCAGGCATTGGGGGGTGCGGTCGGCCGCCGCAGGGGTCGCGGTCGGCGGCGTGCTCATGGTCCTCGTGCAACTGCCCTCGCTGCTCAAGCAGTTGACCAGCAGAGCCGCCGCACAGGGCAAGCGCGCCGAGCAGGAGCCCCAGGCCCTGAACACCGCCCTCCTCGCGACCGTCCTGCTGTTCGCGCTGTGCCGCCAGTCGCAGGTGCTGATCGAGCGGTTCCTCGCGTCCCGGCTCCCCGAGGGGGCCATCTCGCATCTCAACTACGCCCAGAAGGTGGCGCAGATGCCGATGCTGCTGTCGATGATGCTGATCACGGTGACGTTCCCCGTGGTCGCGAGGGCGCTGGCGGAGGGGGACACGGAGCGGGCGAGGAAGCGGGTGGAGAGCGACCTCGCGCTGGCGACGTGCGTCGTCCTGCTCGGTACGGCGGCCGTCGTCGCCTGCGCCCCGCAGATCATCCAACTCCTGTTCCAGAAGGGCGCGTTCACCCCGGAGGACACCGCGGCGACCGCGAAGGTGATGCGCGTGTACGCGCTGGGTCTGCTGGGCCAGACCCTCACCGGCGTACTGGTGCGCTCGTACTTCTCGGCGGGCCGCCCGAGCTGGTACCCGGTGGGCGCGATGGCCGCGGGGATCGTGGTGACGTCGTGGATCGGCGCGCTGAGCGTGGGGAGCCTGGGGGTCACGGGCATCGCCGTGGCGAACGCGGCGGGCATCTCGGTGACCGCGCTGGTGCTGCTCGCGGGGATGGGCCCGAGGAGTGTCCCGGTCCATGTCCGGGGCGTGCTGCGCGAGTTGAGCCGGCCGCTGCGCGCCGCGCTGGTCGCGACGGTCCTCGGCGCGTACGCGGCGGGCCACGTCACCGGCGGGCCGATCGCGGGGGCGTTCGCCGGGGGGCTGACCGTGACCGCCGTCTTCCTCGTCCTCTGCTGGGCGCTGGACGCCCAGGGGGTCGAGCCCGTCCTCAGCTCCGTCCGTTCCGCATCCCGAAGGCTGGCAGCCCATGTCCGTTCCCGTTGAGACCAGAAGCAGACGCCGGACACCCAACTCCCTTCCCTGGGTGGCGATGTACCACTCGGTGGGCGACTGCTCCGACGACCCGTACCGCATCACCGTCACCCCGGAGCGCCTCGCCGCGCAGCTCGCCTGGTTCGCGCGCGGCGGCCTGCGGGGCGTCTCGATGGCCGAGCTGCTCGCGGCCCCCGACCGCACCGGCCTGATCGGCCTCACCTTCGACGACGGCTACACGGACTTCGTCGACCGCGCGCTCCCCGTCCTGCGCGCGCACGGCATGAACGCGACCCTCTTCGTCCTCCCCGGCCGCCTCGGCGGCGACAACGCCTGGGACCCGCTGGGCCCCCGCAAGCCCCTCCTCACGGCGGACGGCATCCGCGAGGCGGCGGCACAAGGCGTAGAAATCGGTTCCCACGGCCTTACCCACGTCGACCTGACGAAGGCCGACGACGCGACGCTCGCGGCGGAGACGGCGGAGAGCCGCTCACGGCTCCAGAACCTCCTGAAAACCGACGTAACCGGTTTCTGCTACCCCTACGGCACGATCGACGAGCGCGCCGTGACGGCCGTGCGCGACGCCGGTTACGCCTACGCCTGCGCGATCGACCCCGGCCCGCTGAACGGCGTCCACGCCCTCCCCCGCGTGCACATCGGCCAGAACGACACCGCCGCCCGCCTCTTCCTCAAGCACCGCCTGCACCGGCTGCGCCGCCGTCCGGTGGAGGGCCTGCGGTGAGGGCGCTGCACATCATCACGGGCCTGGGCACGGGCGGCGCCGAGCAGCAACTGCGGCTGCTGATCCGGCACTTGCCGGTCGAGTGCGACGTGGTGACGCTCACCAACCCGGGCGCGGTCGCCGACGGCCTGATCGCGGACGGGGTGCGCGTCACGCACCTCGGCATGTCCGGCAACCGCGACCTGGGCGCGCTGCCCCGCCTGGTGAGGCACATCAGGTCCGGCGGCTACGACCTCGTCCACACCCACCTGTACCGCGCCTGCGTGTACGGCCGGCTCGCGGCGCGGCTCGCGGGCGTACGGGCGATCGTGGCGACCGAACACTCCCTGGGCGACGCGCAGATGGAGGGCCGCAGCCTCACGCAGGGCGTGCGCGCCCTGTACCTGGCGAGCGAGCGGCTGGGGCGTTCGACGGTCGCCGTCTCCCCCACGGTCGCCGACCGCCTGCGCCGCTGGGGCGTGCCCGCGCCGCGCATCGAGGTCGTCCCGAACGGCATCGACCTGGACCGCTTCCGCTTCGACCCGGTGGCCCGCCACCGTACGCGCCGCCGCCTGGGCCTGCCCGAGGACGCGTACGTGATCGGCGGCATCGGCCGGCTGAGCGCCGGGAAACGGTTCGACGTCCTGATCGAGGCCCTGGCCCAACTCCCGGACGACCACTGGCTGTTGCTGGTGGGCGGCGGCCCCGAGGAGAGCGTGCTGCGGCGCACCGCGCGCGAAGTGGGCGTCGCCGACCGGGTGTTGTTCACCGGCGAGCGCCCGTACGTCCCGGACGGCTCCCCCGGCCCCGACCTGCCGTCGCTGACCTCGGCGATGGACGTCCTGGCGTCCCCCTCGCCGGACGAGGCGTTCGGCCTGGCGGCCGTGGAGGCGCTCGCCGCCGGTCTGCCGGTGCGGTACGCGTCGTGCCCGGCGATCGAGGACCTGCCGGGCCAGGCGCCGGACGCCCGACAAGTGCCGTGCGGCGCGCAGGAGTTCGCCAACGCCCTGCGCAGACCCTCGACTTGCAGCCCGCGCACCCCGCCCGAGGCCGCCCGCCACTACGACATCGCCCGCAGCGCCGCACGCCTCATGGACGTCTACACGACCACCCTCTCCGTCCCGTCACCCCAGAAAGCCACCGCCACATGACCGAGAACACCTCCCGCCGCCCAGCCCTCCTCACCCGCGCCAAGGCCCTCCCGCCCTGGACCCTGCTCGCCGCCGGCGCCCTCGCCGGGGGCCTCTCGGGCGGCGCGTACGGCGCGCTGAAGCCGCCCGTCTACACGGCGACCGCGTACGTCGTCGCCGTCCCCGCCGAGAAGTCCGACCCGTCCTCAGCGCTGGGTTTCGCGCAGGCGTACGGCCGGGTCGCGACGCAGCTCGCGGTGCTCGGCGACGCCCAGGTGTGGGCCGGGGTGCCGGTGGACACGCTCCGCAAGAGCGTGCAGACGGCGACCTCGCCGGATGCGCCGATGGTGTCGATCACCGCGACCTCGGGCCGCGCGGACCTCGCCGCCGACATGGCGAACGCGGTGTCGCGGGCGCTGACCCAGCACGCGAAGGGCAGCGAGAAGACGACGAACGTCGAACTCCAGCAGTTCGCGCGGGCGTTGAAGCCGACCGACCCGTCCTCGCAGTCCCCGGCGGTCACCGGCCTGGTCGGCGCGAGCGCGGGCGGGCTCCTGGGCGGGCTGGTGCTGCTGGCGCGCCCGAAGCGGGGCACCAAGGCGGCGACGCGCACTTCGGAAGGGACGCGGACACCGGAAGAGACGCGGGCGCCGGAAGAGACGCGGGCGCCGGAGAAGAAGCGGACCGCCGAGGAGACGCGGGCCGCCGAGGACGCCAAGACCTCCGTCCCCGGCCCGGCCCTCGCCGCCGACGTCCACGGGGCGCGATGAACACCGAACTGGTCACGGACGAGGCCCAGTTCGCCGCCCTCGCCGCCGACTGGGCCGACCTGTACGGGCGTTGCGCGACGGCAACCCCGTTCCAGAGCCACGCCTGGCTGCACTCCTGGTGGCTGTCCTACGGCAGGCGCGGCCGACTGCGCCTGCTCCTGGTGCGCGGCGCGCACGGTCAACTCCTCTCCGCCGCGCCCCTGATGGCCGTCAACAGCCCGTTCCCCTCGCTCGTGCCGCTGGGTGGGGCGATCTCCGACTACGGGGACGTCCTGGTCGACGACGAGCGCGCGGAGGAGGCCGTCGCCGCGCTCACCGAAGGGCTCGCGGCGGCGGCGCGCACCGCGCTGATCGACTTCCGCGAGGTGCGTCCGGGTGGCGCCGTCGAGCGGGTGTACGAGCACTGGCGGGGCCCTCGGCGGCGGGTCGGCGACTCGGTGTGCCTGGAGCTGCCCGCCGTGCCGATGGAGGAGCTGGTCGCGCGGCTGCCGTCGGCGAAGGCGCAGCGGGTGCGGGCCAAGCTGCGCAAGCTGACCTCGCTCGGGGTGGAGCGCAGCGTCGTACCGGCCGACGGCGTGGACGCGGCGCTGCGGCGCCTGCTCGAACTGCACCGACTCCAGTGGCAGGGCCGGAAGGTGACGTCCGAGCACCTGCAACAGCGGTTCTGCGACCACCTGGTGAGGTCGGTGGGGCCGATGGTGCGGTCGGGGGACGCGGTGGTGACCGAGTTCCGGCTCGACGACGACGTCGTGGCCGTCGATCTCACGCTGCTGTCCCGGGAGTTGGCCGGCGGCTACCTGTACGGGGCGCATCCGCGGCTGCGGGAGCGGAAGGCGGACGTCGCGGTGATGCTGCTGGACGCGTGCGCCGAGCACGCCCGCAAGCCGCCCCGGGGAGCGTTGAGCCTGCTGCGCGGGAACGAGCCGTACAAGCACCACTGGCGGCCCGAACCCGTCGTCAACCAGCGGTTGTTGCTCGCCCGGCGGCGCACCGCGCCGCTGTTGTCGGCGGCGCTGTGCGACGTGGCGGCCCGGCGGCGCGGCAAGGAGTTACTGCACCGCTGGGAGTCCTTCAGGGAGCGGTCCGGTGGCGGCGGGAGTTGAGCGTGTGGGCCCGCCGCCACCGGCCGGGTCACCGGTTGCGGGAGAACCAGTCGAACTTCAGGCAGAGCTTCCCGCCGAGCCAGTGCTCGACCCAGCTGCCGAGGTCGACCGGCGAGCATTCCGGCCGCGGGTCCACCGGAGGCACCACCGGGGGCACCACAGGGGGCACCACAGGGGGCGTGACCGGCGGCTCGACCGGGGTGACCGGCTCGTCGGTCCGGCCGGACAGCATCGACCGGTAGACCTCGGAGGAGCGCGGGTTGGATCCGCACTGCCACACACCGTGCGGGCAGTAGTCGGTGACGGTGTTGTACAGCGGCTTGTGCTCGTCCATCCAGGCGAGCATGCGCCGCATGTACTCCGGGTTGTCGCCGTTGCGGAAGAGTCCCCATTCCGGATAGGAGATGGCCTTGTTGTGGGATTTCGCGAAATCCACGTGCTGCTGAAGGCCGTAGGGCTCCGTCACCTGTTCGTCGAACGTCCGGCCGGTCGGCTGGTCGTACGAGTCCATTCCGACGATGTCGACCGTGTCGTCACCGGGGTAGCACTCGGTCCACGGGACGGCGTCCCGGCCCCGGCTCGGCGTGAAGTCGAACTTGAACTGCTGGCCCGGCACCGCACGCATGGTGGTGACGATCCTGTTCCAGTACGTCTTCCACGCCTGCGGGTCGGGGCCGCACCGGTGGGTGTACGTCGTGCCGTTCATCTCCCAGCCGAGCACGATCACCGTGTCCGGCACCTTCAGGGCGACGAGGCGTTCGGCGAGGGCCTTGTAGTGGTGGTCGAACTGTCCGGCGGCGCCCTGCCGCAGCAGCCGGCGCACCTCGTAGTCGGAGACGCCCTCCTCGTTGCGCTCCAGCATCGGCACGTTGAGGACGAACATCCGGTCGTCCTTCTCGCGCCGCCAGTCCGCCCACACGTCGAGGAAGCCGGGGGCGCCCTCGATGTTGCTCCACCGGTCGCCCGGCAGGTAGGTGTGGCCGACCTTCAGCTCCGACCCGCCGAGCCACCGGCTCAGCTCGGCCATCCGGGACACGCCCCGGGGGCCGTAGTCGAGGTAGGCGCCGAAGGCGGGGTACTTCTTGGCAGGGGTCGCCGGGTCCTTCTCAGGTACTACGGGGTCTACGGGTACGGGGGCCGGTGCCGGCGTCCCGGCGGGGGCCGGTTCCTCGTCGTCCCCCCACCACCCGTCGTGCCCCCACCACGCGGAAGCGGGAGGATCGGCGCGTTGCACCACCCCCGCACTCGCGGCGAAACCAGGACCGGAGGCCAGGGCGGCCGATACGACGACTGCCGTCGCGACGACGGCCAGCCGCCGGGACCGGGCGCGTCGCTTTCGTGGGGCCATGCCTGCTCCTTTCTCCACTCACACGCGTGATGACCGCGCCATTCGCGCGTTATGACAGCGTCAGGAATTCCTGACAGACAGTCACATGTAAGTCATACGAAAAGGAAGTACGCCACCGCCGTTACGGCTTTCGAGTGGTCCACTCGCCCGCATCGGTGAACGAACCGAAGGAATGCCCGTGCCCCTGCTCGACACCCGCGTCCCCGCAGTGCTGCTGCGGATCGACCGGAATCCCTTTCACCACGGAACGCTGGGTGCCGTGCGCTCGCTCGGCCGCGCCGGGGTCGAGGTCCACCTCGTCGCGGACGTGGCGGGTAGCCCCGTACGCCACTCCCGGTTCGTACGGCAGCTGCATCCGCCGCCGCTGCCCGGGGCCGCCGACGCGGAGATCGCGGCCGTGCTGCTGCGGGTCGCGGCGCGCGTAGAGCGGCCCGCCGTGCTGATCCCGATGGACGACGCGGGCGCGGTCGCGGTGAGCCGGCTGCGCGCGGAGCTGGCGCCCGCGTACCTGCTGCCGCAGCAGCCCGGCGAGCTGTCCGGGCGGGTCGCGGACAAGGCCGAGCTGGCGGGGCTGTGCCGGGCGACGGGCGTCCCGCATCCCGAGACGGTCGTCCCGGAGAGCGAGGCGCAGGCGGCGCAGGCCGCGTGGCGGCTGGGCCTGCCGGTGGTCGCGAAGTGGAGCAGGCCGTGGCTGCTGCCCGAGGGGAGCGGGCTGCGCAGCACGGTCGTCCTGCGCTCCACCCAGGAGGCGCGCGAGCTGTATCTCCGTACCGAGGAAGCGGGCTGCCGCCTGCTGCTCCAGGAGTTCCTGGCGCCCGGCACGGGCCTGGACTGGTTCTTCCACGGGTACGCCGACCGCGCCGGCGCCGTCCGCGCGGGCGGGCCCGGCNNCTCGCCGAGCGCCTCACCGGGGACCTCGGCTACCGGGGCATCCTCGACCTCGACTTCCGGCGCTGCGCCGCCACCGGCCGCTACCACCTCCTCGACTTCAACCCCCGCCCCGGCGCCCAGTTCCGCCTCTTCACCGACGCGGCGGGCCTCGACGTCGTCCGCGCCCAGCACCTCGACCTCACCCACCGCACCCTCCCGCCGGGCACCCCCCGCCCCGGCCGCGCCTTCGTCGTCGAGA
>NZ_LIRL01000212.1 GCF_001419795.1 Streptomyces niveiscabiei | reverse complement strand
CCGCCTCCTGGAACACCTTCGTCGACTCCGTCAAGGAATCCACGCGCTGATCTCACGCCGAGGCCCCGCCCAGGAAGCGTTCCCGGGCGGGGCCTGTCGTGTGGCCCGGCGCGTTCAGCGGATCGCGTGTTCCACGAACCGTGTCGCTGTCTCCGCGAGGAGTTCGCGGCCGTCGCGGGCCCAGAGGTGGTCGTTGAAGAGTTCGACCTCGATGGGGCCCGTGTAACCGGCGTCCTCGACGTAGCGCTTCCACTCGCGCATGTCGATCGCGCCGTCGCCGATCTGGCCACGGCCGTTGAGGACACCTTCGGGCAACGGGGTTGTCCAGTCGGCGAGTTGGAAGGTGTGGATGCGGCCGGAGGCCCCCGCGCGGGCGATCTGCGCGGGGGCGTTGTCGTCCCACCAGATGTGGTACGTGTCGACGGCGACGCCGACTTGGTGGGCGGGGAAGCGTTCCGCGATGTCGAGGGCCTGGGCCAGCGTCGAGACGACGCAACGATCCGAGGCGTACATCGGGTGGAGCGGCTCGATGGCGAGGCGGACGCCGTGCTGCTCGGCGTACGGGCCCAACTCCCCCAGCGCGTCGGCGATGCGTTCGCGGGCGCCGTGGAGGTCCTTGGAGCCGGCGGGGAGGCCGCCGGAGACCAGGACCAGGGTGTCGGTGCCGAGGGTGGCCGCCTCGTCGATCGCGCGGCGGTTGTCGGCGAGGGCCGCTGTGCGCTCGGCGGGGTCGATGGCCGTGAAGAAGCCGCCCCGGCAGAGGGTGGTGACGGTCAGGCCCGCGTCGCGGATGAGCTTGGCGGTGGCGTCAAGTCCGTACGTCTGGACGGGTTCCCGCCACAGGCCGACCTTGTCGATGCCCAACTCGGCGCAGGCGTCGGCGAGTTCGGGGAGCGACAGTTGCTTGACCGTCATCTGGTTGATGGAGAAGCGCGCGAGGTCGGTCACTGGGCCACCCCGTACACCGCGAGCAGGCTCTTCATGCGCTCCTCGGCGAGCTTCGGGTCCGGGAACAGGCCAAGGCCGTCGGCGAGTTGGTAGGCGCGGGCGAAGTGCGGGAGGGAGCGCGCGGACTGGAGGCCGCCGACCATCGTGAAGTGGGACTGGTGGCCCGCGAGCCAGGCGAGGAACACAACTCCCGTCTTGTAGAAGCGAGTCGGCGTCTGGAAGAGGTGCCGGGACAACTCGACGGTGGGGTCGAGCAGTTCACGGAAACCGGCCGTGTTGCCCGTGTCCAGGACGCGTACGGCCTCGGCGGCGAGCGGGCCCAGCGGGTCGAAGATGCCCAACAGGGCGTGGCTGAAGCCCTTTTCGTCGCCCGCGATCAGCTCGGGGTAGTTGAAGTCGTCGCCGGTGTAGCAGCGGACGCCCTGCGGGAGGCGGCGGCGCAGGTCGACCTCGCGCTGCGCGTCGAGCAGGGAGACCTTGATGCCGTCGACCTTGTCGGGGTGGGCGGCGATGACTTCGAGGAACGTGTCGGTGGCCGCGTCGAGGTCGGAGGAGCCCCAGTAGCCCTCCAACGCCGGGTCGAACATGGGGCCCAGCCAGTGCAGGACGACCGGTTCGGCGGCCTGGCGCAGGAGGTGGCCGTAGATCTCCAGGTAGTCCTCGGGGCCGGTGGCCGCCGCCGCGAGGGCGCGGGACGCCATCAGGATGGCCTGCGCGCCGGACTCCTCGACGACCGCCAGCTGCTCCTCGTACGCCGCTCGGATCGCCGCGAGGGACCCGCCGGTGGTGAGCTGGTCGGTGCCGACGCCGCACGCGATGCGTCCGCCAACGGCCTTGGCCTCGGCGGCACTTCGGCGGATCAGCTCCGCCGCGCCCGCCCAGTCGAGGCCCATGCCGCGCTGCGCGGTGTCCATCGCCTCGGCGACCCCGAGGCCGTGGGACCACAGGTGGCGGCGGAAGGCGAGGGTGGCGTCCCAGTCGACGGCGGCCGGGGAGTCCGGCGAGACGTCGGCGTACGGGTCCGCGACGACGTGGGCCGCCGAGAAGACCGTACGGGAGGTGAAGGGGACGCCGGGGGTGGCGGCGAGGGGTTCGGCGCGTGGCTCGTACGCGTGCAACCCGCCGTCCGGGGAGGGGAGTTGGATGGTCACAGCGAGATCTCCGGGACGTCGAGGCGGCGGCCCTCGGTGGACGACTTCAGCCCCAGCTCGGCGAGTTGGACGCCGCGGGCGCCCGCGAGGAGGTCCCAGTGGTAGGGGGCGTCAGCGTAGACGTGCTTGAGGAACAGCTCCCACTGGGCCTTGAAGCCGTTGTCGAACTCGCCGTTGTCGGGGATCTCCTGCCACTGGTCGCGGAAGACCTCGGTGGCGGGGATGTCCGGGTTCCAGACCGGCTTCGGGGTCGAACTGCGGTGCTGGGCGCGGCAGTTGCGCAGTCCTGCGACGGCGGAGCCCTCGGTGCCGTCGACCTGGAACTCGACGAGTTCGTCGCGGTTGACGCGCACGGCCCAGGACGAGTTGATCTGCGCGATGGCGCCGCCGTCGAGCTCGAAGATGCCGTACGCGGCGTCGTCCGCCGTCGCGTCGTACGGCTTGTCGTTCTCGTCCCAGCGCTGCGGGATGTGGGTCGTGGCGAGGGCCTGGACGGACTTCACGCGGCCGAACAGCTCGTGCAGGACGTACTCCCAGTGCGGGAACATGTCGACGACGATGCCGCCGCCGTCCTCCGCGCGGTAGTTCCACGACGGGCGCTGGGCCGGCTGCCAGTCGCCCTCGAAGACCCAGTAGCCGAACTCGCCGCGGATGGAGAGGATGCGGCCGAAGAAGCCGCCGTCGATGAGGCGCTTCAGCTTGAGCAGGCCGGGGAGGAAGATCTTGTCCTGGACGACGCCGTGCTTGATGCCCTTGGCGTTCGCGAGGCGGGCCAGCTCCAGGGCGCCGTCGAGGCCGGTCGCGGTCGGCTTCTCGGTGTAGATGTGCTTACCCGCAGCAATCGCTTTCTTGATCGCGTCCTCGCGGGCGGAGGTGACCTGGGCGTCGAAGTAGATGTCGACGGTCGGGTCGGCGAGGACCGCGTCGACGTCCGTGGAGATGTGCTCCAGGCCGTGCTCGTCCGCCATCGCGCGCAGGACGTGCTCGCGGCGGCCGACGAGGATCGGCTCGGGCCACAGCACCGTGCCGTCGCCGAGGTCGAGGCCGCCCTGTTCGCGGATCGCGAGGATGGATCGGACGAGGTGCTGGCGGTAGCCCATCCGTCCGGTGACGCCGTTCATGGCGATACGCACCGTTTTGCGTGTCACGTCGGTCCCTTCGGAGAAGTCGTACGCGGGGAGTGTGCGCCGCACGCACGCCTCCACCTGATCAGCGTCACAGCAAGCGCTTTCTATTACCCCTGCAAGCTAGCCTCTGACCAGTGGTCCGGACAAGACCGTGTCCAGTTCGAGATGCTCGGGTCGTTCGAGGGGGCGAACGGTACGGCCGTTCGGCCGTAGGGTCTGACCGGTACGACGATGTACGACGACGCGTGATACCGGAGGACGACGAGATGACGGTGACCCTGGCGGACGTGGCGGCCCGCGCACAGGTCTCCCCCGCGACGGTGTCGCGCGTACTGAACGGGAACTATCCCGTCGCGGCCTCGACCCGGGAGCGGGTCCTGCGCGCCGTCGACGAGCTGGACTACGTCCTCAACGGCCCCGCGAGCTCGCTCGCCGCCGCCACCTCCGACCTCGTCGGCATCCTGGTCAACGACATCGCCGACCCCTTCTTCGGGATCATGGCCGGTGCCGTGCAGTCCGAGATCGGCGGGACCGGCGGGCGGGCCGGGGGCGAGCGGCTCGCGGTCGTCTGCAACACCGGGGGCGATCCCGAACGCGAGCTGACCTACCTGACGTTGCTCCAGCGGCAGCGCGCCGCCGCCGTCATCCTGACCGGCGGCGCGATGGAGAACGAGCCCCACGCGGCGGCCGTCGCCGCGAAGTTGCGCCGGCTGGAGGAGGCGGGGACGCGCATCGTGCTGTGCGGGCGGCCTCCGGCGCCGGACACCGGGGCGATCGCGCTCACCTTCGACAACCGGGGCGGGGGGCGGGAGTTGACCGAGCACCTCCTCGGACTCGGGCACCGGCGCCTCGGCTACATCGCCGGGCCCGAGGAGCGGACGACCACCCGGCACCGGCTCGAAGGGCACCGGGCGGCTCTGGAGGCCGCCGGGGTCGAGGAGTTGGCCGGGTGGACCGTCCACGGTCCCTACGACCGGCGGGCCGGGTACGAGGCGACGCTCGAACTCCTGCGGCGCGACCCGTCGTTGACCGCTGTCGTCGCCGCGAACGACTCCGTCGCGCTGGGGGCGTGTGCGGCGCTGCGGGACTCCGGGCTGCGGATTCCCGATGACGTTTCTGTCGCCGGTTTCGACGATTTGCCGTTCAGCATCGACGCGGTGCCCGCGCTGACGACGGTTCGGCTGCCGCTCGCGGAGGCGGGGGCACCGCGTCGATGCTGAA
>NZ_LIRL01000211.1:9616-9896 GCF_001419795.1 Streptomyces niveiscabiei | reverse complement strand
CGTACCGCCCCCCCGTTCCCCTCACCTCACGTCCTCACCCCCGTCGGCTCCTCCGTATCGTCGAGGAACCCGCCCGACTGGTGCTGCCACAGCTTCGCGTACGCCCCCTCCGCCGCCAGCAGTTCCCCGTGGCTCCCCTGCTCGATGATCCGCCCCCGGTCGAGGACGACGAGCC
The DNA here is from genome assembly GCF_001419795.1 of Streptomyces niveiscabiei. Classification (GTDB taxonomy): domain Bacteria; phylum Actinomycetota; class Actinomycetes; order Streptomycetales; family Streptomycetaceae; genus Streptomyces; species Streptomyces niveiscabiei. The sequence goes on along the minus strand of NZ_LIRL01000211.1, from coordinate 9,721 downwards.
GGTCCATCCCGGCGACGGTGCTGAGCCGGTGGGCGACGACCAGCGTCGTACGGCCCTCCATCAACCGCCACAGCGCGTCCTGCACCAGGAGCTCGCTCTCGGAGT
>NZ_LIRL01000211.1:0-9608 GCF_001419795.1 Streptomyces niveiscabiei | reverse complement strand
CTGGCGCTGGCCGCCGGAGAGTTTGACGCCCCGTTCGCCGACCATCGTGTCGAAGCCCTCGGGGAGCGCGTCGGCGAACTCCGTGACGTGGGCGGCCTCGGCGGCCCGGCGGATGTCCGCGTCGGTGGCGTCGGGCCGGGCGAAGGCGATGTTGTCGCGCAGGCTGCGGTGGAACATGGCGGGTTCCTGCGGGACGTACGCGATGAGGCTGCGCAGGTCGGCCTGGCGCAGCCGGCTGATGTCCTGGCCGCCGACGAGGATGCGCCCGCCGTCGATGTCGGTCATCCGCAGCAGCAGCCGGGTGAGCGTCGTCTTCCCGCCGCCGGACCTGCCGACCAGCCCGATCTTCGTACCGCCCGGCACGTCCAGGTCGAGCTTCTCGAAGAGGGGGTCGCCCCCGCCGTGCGCGAAGGTGACCTGCTCGAAGCGGACGTCGGCGGAGCGCGGCGCCAGCGCTTCCGGTGTGGGCGAGTCGACGACGGTCGGCGAGGTGAGCAGCAGCTCGGTGAACTGCGCCGCCTCGGTCATGGAGCTCTCCATGCGCCGGTAGATCTGGTTGAACTCGAACATGATGCGCGTGGCGTTCATGAAGTACGTGAACGCCACGATGACGCCCTCCACACTGTGCCCGCCCCCGGCCAGCGTGACCGCGAGCAACAGCCCCAGCGCGTTGGTGAGGACGGACATCGGCGCGACGAACGTGTCGATGCGCAGGTTCCCGTAGTCCCACGACCTCAGCATCAGCCGTTTCGACTCCGCGACCCGCACCCGGTGTTCGGCGGCCTCGCGCTCCTCGGCGGCGAAGGCGCGCACGGTGTCCATGTTCGTGAGGCTGTCGGCGACGTGCCCGGACACCCGGGCGATGGCCTCCTCGCGCTGGGCGACGAGCCGCTGCCGGCGCCGGATCAGCGGCGTCACCCCTACGGCCGTCACCGCGATCATCGTCAACAGGCAGACGACGAGCCAGGGTTCGTAGCTCCACAGCACCACCGACCCGAACGCCAGCGGCAGCAGGCTCCCCGCGACCTGGAACGCCAGCGTGTCCGCGAACTCCTCGAACCGCCCGGCGAAGCTCAACACCCGTTTGGTCAGGGACCCCGCGAAGTTGTCGTGGAAGAACGCGGCGTCCTTCGCGAAGAGTTCGTCCATGCCGACGACGTACAGGTTCTCGACGCCGAGCGCGTCGACCCGGTTCAGACAGTGGATGCCGACCCGCCACAACGCCTCGGCCGTCAGCATCACGAGCGCGAACCCCACGACGTACGGCAGCGCGGTCGAGACGACCACTTCCCCGTCGTCCGCGATCCGCCCCACCAGTTTCGCCACCACCAGCGGCGCCACGTAGTTGATGCCCGCGTTCCCCAGCGCGGGCAGCAGCAACGCCGGCAGCGCCAGCCATCTCAGCCGTCCCAACTCCCGTCCGTAGTACCGAAGGGCGAGCAGCACCGCGCCCTTGCGTGATTCAGCCGTATCCATCCCGTCCCTGTGTCGCTCAGGTCCCGGGCGCGCGAAAAACGGCGCGCGCAAGCGGGACAAATCGGAGGAGGAACGGGAAGTCTCCCGCGCGGGCGGGGGCGACGTCCAAGCGTTTTTCGGCGATCGTGTACGGCAGAATGACGCCCACCGACGTCCCGGAGCGCAGCCGCGCGCCCCAAGTGCCCGTTTCCAGGCGGCTCTTGGGCGCGTGAGGAGAGGAAGACGTGAGCGAGAAGCAGAGCGCCGACGCAGCGGCTCAGCGAGTTGACACCCGCACGGCACACAACGCTCGCGTGTGGAACTACTGGCAGGGCGGCAAGGACAATTACGAGGTCGACCGGCAGGTGGGCGAGCACGTCGCCGGCATGATCCCCGTCATCCGCGACATCGCGCGCGCCGACCGGGAGTTCCTCGGCCGCGCCGTGCGCCGTCTGGCGCGGGAGCACGGCGTCCGCCAGTTCCTGGACATCGGCACCGGCCTGCCGGCGCTGGAGAACACCCACGAGATCGCCCAGCGGATCGCGCCCGCGTCACGGATCGTGTACGTCGACAACGACCCCATCGTGCTCGCGCACGCCCGCACCCTGCTGACCAGCGCACCGGAGGGCGCCACCGACTACATCGACGCCGATGTGCGCGACCCGGACGCCATCCTGCGCATCGCCGGAGACACCCTCGACCTCACCGAGCCCACCGCCCTGATGCTGCTCGGCATCCTCAACTTCGTCCTCGACGACGGCGAGGCGCGAGCGATCGCGGCCCGGCTCGTGGAAGCGCTGCCCTCCGGCAGCTTCCTCGTCCTGACCCACCCCACCACGGACCCTGACCTCGGCGGCGACCTCCAGCTCCAGGCCATGGACTTCTGGAACGCCAACGCGAAGCCCCCGGTCACCGCCCGCGGCAGCGAGGAGGTCGCCCGGTACTTCGAGGGCCTCACCCTCCTGGAGCCCGGCCTCGTCCCCTGCTCCCGCTGGCACCCGGAGCCGGGCGAGGAGCCCGCGGTCGTACCCCAACTGGGAGCCGTGGCCCGGAAGCGGTGATCCCCCACCGCTCTTCCCGCGAACACGTCGAAGGCCGTGTCAGATCTCTCTGACACGGCCTCTGTTCTCCGACTTCCACAGTCGGGACGACAGGATTTGAACCTGCGACCCCTTGACCCCCAGTCAAGTGCGCTACCAAGCTGCGCCACGTCCCGCTGCCCGTTTGACCTGGGGTTTCCCCTGGTTGAACGCGCAGGGAAAATATACCGCACTCGGATCGCTGCTCGCGCATCGCTTTTCGCGGCGGGCCGGAGTTGACCTCAACTTTGGTTGAGGTTGCACGATCGGTGGCATGACGATCACAGAGGGAACCCGTCGGACGTACGGGTACGACGAACTGGCCGGGCTGATGGAGCGGATGACCGGCGCGGAGAAGCACGGACCGGCGGCGACGTCGACGATGGACGTGCTGTGGGTGCTGTACGACCGGGTGCTGAGGGTGACGCCCGAGCGGGCCGAGGATCCGGATCGGGACCGGTTCCTGCTGTCCAAGGGGCACGGGCCGATGGCGTACTACGCGGTCCTCGCCGCGAAGGGGTTCCTGCCGGTGGAGTGGCTGGACGGCTTCGGGTCGTACGACTCGCCCCTCGGCCACCACCCCGACCGCCTCCTCGTCCCCGGCGCGGAGATCGGCAGCGGCTCGCTCGGCCACGGTCTGCCGCTGGCCGTCGGTACGGCCCTGGGCCTGCGCGCCCAGCACCGGCCCGGCCCCGCCGTCTGGGTCCTGATCGGCGACGCCGAACTCGACGAGGGCAGCAACCACGAGGCCATCGCGTACGCCGGTCCGACCGGCCTCGACCGCCTGCACGCGGTCGTCATCGACAACGCCTCCGCCGGCCACGCCCGGCCCGGCGGGATCGCCGCGCGGTTCGAGGCGGCGGGGTGGTCGACGGCCACGGTCGACGGGCGCGACCACACGGCCCTGTACGAGGCGTTCACGGCACCGCACGCCGGGCGACCGCACGCGGTGATCGCCCAGGTGGAGCCGAAGAACCCGGCCCAGGTCCGACGGGGCTGAAGCCCCGCAAGAGAACAGAAGCACCCGCACTCCGAAGGAGCCCCCCCCATGGACACCATGCGCGACCGCCTCGCCCCCACGCTCACCCGCCTCCTCGACGACGACCCCCGCGTGGCCGTCGTCCTCGCCGTCATCGGCTCCGACAGCTTCGCCGAGGCGAGCCGCCGCCACCCCGAGCGCGTCATCGACGTCGGGATCAGGGAACAGCTGCTGATCGGCGCGGGCGCGGGCCTGGCGCTCACCGGTATGCGCCCGGTCATGCACACCTTCGCCAGCTTCCTCGTGGAGCGCCCCTTCGAGCAGGTCAAGCTGGACCTGGGGCACCAGGACGTGGGCGCGGTGCTGGTCAGCGCGGCGGCGTCGTACGACTGGCCCGCGGGCGGTTTCACGCACATGTCGCCCGGCGACGTCGCCCTGCTGGACACGCTGGACGGCTGGACCGTCCACATCCCCGGCCACCCCGACGAGGCGGAGACGCTGCTGCGGCACGCGGTGGCCGCCGGGGACGACAAGGTGTACGTCCGCCTGTCGGAGCTGTCCAACGACGAGGCCCGGCCGGTCGACGGACACGGCTTCCTGACCGTACGGGAGGGCCGGCGCGGCGTGGTCCTCGCCGTCGGGCCGACGCTGGACGCGGTGCTCGCGGCGACGGAGGACCTGGACGTGACGGTCCTGTACGGCACGACGGTCCGCCCCTTCGACGCGGCGGCCCTGCGCCGGGCGACCGACGCGGCGGGCACGGACGTCGTCCTCGTCGAGCCGTACCTCGCGGGCACCTCGACGCCCGCCGCGAACGACGCGCTGGCCGACCGCCCGCACCGGGTCCTCGGCCTGGGGGTCGGCCGCCGTGAACTGCGCAGGTACGGCACGGTCGAGGAGCACACGGCAGCTCACGGACTGGACGCGGAGTCCCTGCGGAAGCGGATCGACGGCTTCCTGACGGAACGCGCGCCGGCGACCGCCTGACCTACACCCCCGCCACCCCCAGCCCCGGATACGCCTCCAGCAACCGCGTCGGCGCGGCCTGTCTCCACGAGTCCGCGAGGATCGCCCTCAGCTCCTCCTCGTCCTCCACCGCCGCGAGCCGCGCCCGCACCCACGCGAACTGGGCCTCGTGACCGGCGATCCAGAACTTCCCGGGCTCGGCGAGAACGAGTTCGTCACGCTCCTCCTTGGGACAGCGCACCGCGATCGACGTCTCGTCCTCGGGGAGCGTGACGAACATCTTCCCGGCGACCCGAAAGGTCGGCATGCTCCAGGCGACCTTCTCCGTGGTGTCGGGCAGCGACAGAGCGATTCGGCGTACATCTTCAGCGTCCAGCATGCTCCGCACCGTACCGGCCACCACTGACAGTCACCCGCCTCACGGATGGCTCACCTCGGCCAGTGCCTCCAGGACAGGCCGGATCAGTGGGTGGGTCTCCGCGCCGCGTCTTATCGCCGCGAAGACCCGGCGGGTCGGGGCGATGCCGTCCACGGGGCGGACGCGGACTCCCGTGAGGGCGGTGCCGAGGAGGGCGGAGCGGGGGACGAGGGCGACTCCGGCGCCGACGGCGACCAGGGCGACGACTGCGCGGAAGTCGTCCGAGGCGTGCTCCATGCGGGGCTGGAACCCGGCGTTCTCGCAGGCCAGGACGGCGACGTCGTGGCAGGGGTTGCCGGGGTAGGGGCCGACCCAGGTGTCCTTCGACAGCTCCGCGAGCGGGACCTCGGGCGTGTCCGCGAGGCGGTGGTGCGCGGGGAGGACCGCGTCGAAGGGCTCCGCGTAGAGGGGTACGTGGGTGAGGCGGGGGTCGTCGGCGGCGGGAGCGCCCCGGTACTCGACGGCGACGGCGACGTCCACCTGCCGGTCGAGGACCATCGGCAGGCTCGCGTCGCCCTCCGCGTCCTGGACGCGCAGCCGGATGCCGGGGGCGGTCCGGGCGAGCCGGGTCATCGCGGGCGCGACGACCAGCGCGATGCCGGTCGCGAACGCGGCGACGGTGACCGTGCCCGCCTCGCCGTTGCTGTACGCCGCCAACTCGGCTTCCGCGCGCTCCAGTTGGGCGAGCACGGCGTTGGTGTGACCGAGCAGGATCTCGCCGGCCGGGGTGAGCCGTACGCCCTTGGCGCCGCGTTCGACGAGGCGGTGGCCAGTCTCCTGTTCCAGGGCGGCGAGCTGCTGGGAGACGGCGGAGGGGGTGAGGTAGAGCGCGGCGGCAGCCGCGGTGACCGTACGGTGGTCGGCCACCGCGCGGAGGATGTGGAGCCGCCGGGCTTCGATCATGGGTCTGATTATCGCAAGATGTCCCAAGCCTCTCGAATTACCCTCAGCCTTCGAGGTCCGCCGACGCCTCCAGTTCCTCGCGCGCCGACACGAACGCGTCCACCGCCCGGTTCACGTCCTCCGTCGAGTGCGCCGCCGACAGCTGGACCCGGATCCGCGCCTGTCCCTGCGGGACGACCGGGTACGAGAACCCGATCACGTACACGCCCCGCTCCAGGAGCAGTTCCGCGAGCCGCCCCGCCTTCGCCGCGTCCCCGATCATGACCGGCGCGATGGGGTGGTCGCCGGGCAGGATGTCGAACCCTTCCTCGGTCATCCGCCGCCGGAACAGCGCCGTGTTCTCGGCGAGCCGTTCCCGCAGGTCACCGGCGGACTCCAGGAGGTCGAGGACGGTCAGGGAAGCCGCCGCGATGACCGGCGCGAGGGTGTTGGAGAAGAGGTAGGGCCGCGACCGCTGGCGCAACAGCGCGACGATCTCGGCGCGCGCGGCGACGTACCCGCCGGAGGCGCCGCCGAGGGCCTTGCCGAGGGTGCCGGTGATGATGTCGACCCGGTCCATGACGCCGTGCAGTTCGGGGGTGCCGCGTCCGCCGGGGCCGGTGAAGCCGACGGCGTGGGAGTCGTCGACCATGACCATCGCGTCGTACCGGTCGGCGAGGTCGCAGATGTCGCGCAGCGGAGCGACGTACCCGTCCATCGAGAAGACGCCGTCGGTGACGATCAGGCGGCGGCGGGCGGACCCGGCCTCCTTCAACTGGCGCTCCAGGTCGGCGAGATCGCGGTTGGCGTAGCGCAGGCGGCGGGCCTTGGAGAGGCGGATGCCGTCGATGATCGACGCGTGGTTGAGGGCGTCGGAGATCACCGCGTCCTCCTCGCCGAGCAGCGTCTCGAAGACGCCGCCGTTCGCGTCGAAGCAGGAGGAGTAGAGGATCGTGTCCTCCTGGCCGAGGAACCGGGAGAGCCGGGCCTCCAGCTCCTTGTGGACCTCCTGCGTGCCGCAGATGAAGCGGACGGAGGCCATGCCGTAGCCCCAGCGGTCGAGGGCGCGGTGCGCGGCGTCGATCACGTCGGGGTGGTCGGCGAGGCCGAGGTAGTTGTTGGCGCAGAAGTTGAGGACCTCGCCGGGCCGCCCGCCGGAGCTGACGTTGACGGTCGCGGACTGCGGGGTGTCGATGACGCGTTCGGGCTTGTGGAGCCCGGCGGCGCGGATCTCTTCGAGGGTGGCGCGCAGGTCGTCGCGTACGGAGTCGAACATGGGGTTCCTTCAGCTCGTCCAGTCGAGGATGACTTTGCCGCCCCTGCCGCTCGCGGCGTCGGCGAAGGCGGCCTCGTGGTCGCGGTAGCCGTAGCGGCCGGTGATGACGGGGGCGAGGTCGAGGCCGCCCTCCAGGAGGACGGACATCGCGTACCAGGTCTCGAACATCTCGCGGCCGTAGATGCCCTTGAGGGTGATCATCGAGGTGACGATCCGGGCCCAGTCGACGGGGAACTCCTCGGTCGGCAGGCCCAGCATGGCGATCCGGCCGCCGTGCGTCATGTTGGCGATCATGTCGCGCAGCGCCTCGGGGCGCCCGGACATCTCCAGGCCGACGTCGAAGCCTTCACGCAGCCCCAACTCCCGCTTCCCGTCGACGATCTGACGGTCCGACACATTCAGCGCGAGGCTCACGCCGACCTTCCGCGCGAGGTCGAGGCGCTCCTCGCTGACGTCGGTGACGACGACGTTGCGCGCCCCGGCGTGCCGGGCGACTGCCGCCGCCATCAGGCCGATCGGGCCCGCGCCGGTGACGATGACGTCCTCGCCGACGAGCGGGAACGACAGGGCGGTGTGCACGGCGTTGCCGAACGGGTCGAAGATCGCGGCGACATCGAGGTCCACGGGGACGCGGTGCACCCACACGTTGGACGCGGGCAGCGCGACGTACTCCGCGAACGCGCCGTCCCTCCCCACGCCGAGCCCCACGGTCGCCCGGCACAAGTGCCGCCTCCCGGCGAGGCAGTTGCGGCACTTCCCGCACACCAGGTGGCCCTCACCGCTGACCCGGTCGCCGATCGCGACGTCCGTGACGCCCGCGCCCAGCTCGACGACCTCGCCGACGAACTCGTGCCCCACGACCAGCGGCGTGCGGATCGTCTGCCGCGCCCAGCCGTCCCAGGCCCTGATGTGCAGGTCGGTGCCGCAGATCCCGGTGCGCTGCACCTTGATCAGTACGTCCCCGGCGCCGACCGCCGGCTCCGGGACGTCCCGCAGCCGCAGTCCCGGCTCCGCCTTCTCCTTGACCAGCGCCTTCAACGCAACGGCTCCTGAGGTGAGTCGACCGGCTCGCGGGCACGACGAGGTGACCCGGGTCCGGGGAGGGGGATGGATACGACGACGAATCTGCCGTACCCGTGCCGCCCCGGTCCATCGAGCTTTTCTTAAGCGGCGCCGCAGCTCCGCTTCACGCCCTCTCCTCCAGCATGACGACGAGTTCGGCGGCGGTCGCCTTGACCGTCTCAAGTCCCGTGGTCCCCCAGGCCCTTGGGGCGAGGTCGGCGACACAGACCGTGCCGAGGACCATGCCGGTGCTGTCGGTCAGGGGGGCGCCGAGGTACGACCGGATGCCGTACTCGTCCACGATCGGGTTGCCGGCGAAGCGCGGGTAGTCGGCGACGTCGCCGAGGGCCAGCGCGCGGCGCCTGACGACGACATGGGGGCAGTAGCCGTGGTCGCGGGGCAGCTCGCGCCCCAACTCCCCGCGGGCGCCCGGCGCGACGTACAGGCCGGCGAAGAACTGGCGTTCCTCGCCCACGAAGTTGACCATCGCGTACGGGGCGCGGGTGAGGTCCGCGAGGCGTTCGGCGAGGCGGTCCAGCATGGGCTCCGCGCGTTCCCCGAGGCCGAGTCGGCTCAGCCTCCGGGCCCGTGCGGGGGCCTCCCGGTCCTCCGGCGTGACCAGCAGCCGCCCCACCGGCCGCGGCGGTCCGTAGCTCATCCCAGGGCTCCTCTCTGCGAGTTGGGGGTCATGCGCGGGCGTTCTCGGCGGGTGTGTGGGCGATGAGGTGCTTGACGAGGGTCAGCAGGGTCTGGACGCCGGACGCGGAGATCCGTGCGTCGCAGCGGACCACCGGGATCGCCGGGTTGAGGTCCAGAGCGGCCCGGACCTCCTCCGGGTGATAGCGGTGGCCGCCGTCGAACTCGTTGACGGCGACGATGAATCCGAGGCCGCGCTCCTCGAAGAAGTCGACGGCCGCGAAGCAGTCCTGGAGGCGGCGCGTGTCCGCGAGGATCACCGCGCCGAGCGCCCCTTCGCACAACTCGTCCCACATGAACCAGAACCGCTGCTGGCCCGGCGTCCCGAACAGGTACAGGACGTGCTCCGGGTCCAGGCTGATGCGGCCGAAGTCCATCGCGACGGTCGTCTCGACCTTGTTCTCGACGCCGTCGAGGCTGTCGGTGCCGGCGCTGACGGTCGTGAGCAGCTCCTCCGTGCACAGCGGCGCGATCTCGCTGACCGCGCCGACGAAGGTGGTCTTGCCGACCCCGAACCCGCCCGCGACCAGAACCTTCAGCGCGGTCGGGAACGGGGTCTGATCATCGTGGGAGCCGTACGCGTCGTACTCACAGCTGTCGTCGTAGTCCATCGAGCACCGCCTCCAGTAGGGCCCGGTCGGTGGGGTTGTGGTGGAACTCCGGGGGTTTCGTGGTCAGAGCCCCGCAGTCCACCAGGTCCGACAGCAGCACTTTGGTGACCGCCGCCGGCAGTTTCAGATGGGCGGCCACCTCGGCCACCGGGACCGGGGCGCGGCACAGGTCGAGCGCCTGCGC
>NZ_LIRL01000210.1:4030-4468 GCF_001419795.1 Streptomyces niveiscabiei | reverse complement strand
GGCGGCGGGGGCGTCTGGCCGGGCTGCTGGCGCGTGGGCGCGGTCCACTGGCCGGCGGGCGGCTGTTTCTGGGACCACTGCGTGCCGGAGTCGGACGGTCGGCCGTCCTGCTGGTCCGAGGGCGGGGTGGACTCCTGTCCTTCGGGGCCCTCGGGGGCCGATCCGGGCGAGGCCCAGCCCGGAGTGTCGTTCATCGTCGCTCCTTCACGGCGCCGGTCCGCGGTCGCGGCGGCAGGTTGGGTGCCATCGTGTCATGGGGCACCGACAGCGGGACCGGCCGCGGGTGGGCACCGCGAACCTTCCATGGTCCGGCGGATCCTGGGCAGACTCACCGCATGGCTGATCCGTACACGCGCACGGGAGACGACAACCGCCCCACCGGGATACCGGTGATCCGATGGGAGGAGCTGCCGGAAGGACCCGTTCTCGTCCTCCTCG
>NZ_LIRL01000210.1:0-3970 GCF_001419795.1 Streptomyces niveiscabiei | reverse complement strand
GGCGTCGCCGGGGCGTACGGGGTCGCGCTCGCCGCCGCGCGCGGGTTCGACGCCCAGGAGGCGGCGGCGGCTCTCGCGGGCGCGCGCCCGACCGCCGTGAACCTCTCCGTCGGCGTGACGCGGGCCCTGGACGCGCACCGGGCCGCGCTCGACGAGGGCGGGGACGAGCGGCGGGCCGCGCAGGCGGCGCTGGCCGCAGCGCGGCGGCTGCACCAGGAGGACGCCGAGGCCAGCGCCGGGATGGCGCGGCACGGGCTCGCGCTCCTCGACGAGCTGCTGCCGGGCGGCGGGCACCGGATCCTCACCCACTGCAACACCGGTTCGCTGGTGTCCGGCGGGGAGGGGACGGCGTTCGCGGTGGCGCTGGCCGCGCACCGCGCGGGGCGGCTGCGCCGGCTGTGGGTGGACGAGACGCGTCCGCTGCTCCAGGGGGCGCGGCTCACGGCGTACGAGGCGGCGCGCAGCGGGATGGCGTACACGCTGCTCACCGACAACGCGGCGGGGTCGCTGTTCGCGGCCGGGGAGGTGGACGCGGTGCTCATCGGGGCGGACCGGATCGCGGCCGACGGGTCGGTGGCGAACAAGATCGGCAGCTATCCGCTGGCGGTCCTCGCGCGCTACCACCACGTGCCGTTCGTCGTGGTCGCTCCGGTGACGACGATCGACCTGGAGACACCTGACGGGGCGTCGATCGAGGTCGAGCAGCGGCCCGGGTACGAGGTGACGGAGGTCGTCGCACCGCAGGCGCCGGTCGTCGGATCGGGCGGCGGGATCCCTGTCGCGCCGCTCGGCACCCAGGCGTACAACCCGGCGTTCGACGTGACGCCGCCCGAGCTGGTGACGGCCGTCGTCACCGAGGAGGGGGCCGTCTCGCCGGTGACCGCGGAGGCGATCGCCGGGCTGTGCGCGAGGTCACGGCGGGTGACGATCTAGCCGTACGCGGGTGCGCGGGCGCGGGTGGGAGGGGGCCTGGGCAGACAGTGACCGGTCGGGGCGGCTATGGTCACGGGTCAGTGACCTGCCTCACCTGCGCTCCGGGCACCGTTATGAGAATGGGATGATGTCGTTTATGAAGGGACGAGTCCTTGTCGTCGACGACGACACCGCACTGGCCGAGATGCTCGGCATCGTGCTGCGTGGTGAGGGTTTTGAGCCGTCTTTCGTAGCCGACGGTGACAAGGCGCTGGCTGCTTTCCGGGAGGCCAAGCCGGATCTGGTGCTGCTGGATCTGATGCTGCCCGGGAGGGACGGCATCGAGGTGTGCCGGCTGATCCGGGCGGAGTCCGGGGTGCCGATCGTGATGCTCACGGCGAAGAGCGACACCGTCGACGTGGTGGTGGGCCTGGAGTCCGGGGCCGACGACTACATCGTCAAGCCGTTCAAGCCGAAGGAGCTGGTCGCGCGGATCCGCGCGCGCCTGCGGCGGTCCGAGGAACCGGCGCCGGAGCAGCTGACGATAGGCGACCTGGTCATCGACGTCGCCGGGCACTCGGTCAAGCGCGACGGGCAGTCGATCGCGCTGACGCCGCTGGAGTTCGACCTGCTGGTCGCGCTCGCGCGCAAGCCGTGGCAGGTCTTCACCCGCGAGGTGCTCCTCGAACAGGTGTGGGGCTACCGGCACGCGGCGGACACCCGCCTGGTCAACGTGCACGTGCAGCGGCTGCGCTCCAAGGTCGAGAAGGACCCGGAGCGGCCGGAGATCGTCGTGACCGTCCGCGGTGTCGGTTACAAGGCCGGGCCGAGCTGACATGTCCGGGGACAGTGCCGCTTCGGCGCCAGGCCGGTCAGGGGCCCGGCCGCAGCGGCCTGTCGGCCGGGACAGCGATCAGGCTCTGAGGGCCCTGAAGGGCCCCAGGACGGCCAAGGACCGCTTCGGGCGGCTCCTGGACGGCGGGCTCCTCCAGGGCGGCGTACAGGGCAGCCCAGTGCTGCGGCTGCTGCTGCGCTGGGTACGGCGTCCGCTGCTGCCGGTGATGCGGCTGTGGCGGCGCAACATCCAGCTCAAGGTCGTCGTCACCACCCTGCTGATGTCCCTGGGCGTCGTCCTGCTGCTCGGGTTCGTCGTCATCGGGCAGGTCCGCAACGGCCTGCTGGACGCCAAGGTGCGCGCCTCGCAGAGCCAGGCCACCGGCGGGTTCGCCGTCGCCAAGCAGCAGGCCGACACGGAGGCCGCCGGCGACGGGCCGGCCTCCTCCACCGACCGCTCCGCGCAGAACGTCAGCCCGTGGCTCAGCGTCCTCGTGTCGTCGCTCTCCAGCGGCGGCCAGGGCGCCTTCGACGTCGTCACGCTGCCCACCGGCGGCGGTGAGGGCGGGCCGGGGCCGCGCGCCTCCGGGGGTGTGAGCCCCACCGCGAGCGTGCCGGACGCCCTGCGCGCGCGCCTGAAGGACTCCACCTCCGCCGCCCAGAGCTACACCCGCATCCGCTACGACAGCGGCAAGGAGTCGCAGCCCGCGCTGGTCATCGGCAAGCGGCTCAGCGACCCCAACGGCGCCGCCTACGAGCTGTACTACCTCTTCCCGCTCACCCAGGAGGAGAAGTCCCTCAGCCTCGTCAAGGGCACCCTGGCGACCGCCGGGCTCTTCGTCGTCGTCCTCCTCGGGGCGATCGCCTGGCTCGTCGTACGGCAGGTCGTCACGCCCGTGCGGATGGCCGCCGGGATCGCCGAGCGGCTGTCCGCCGGGCGGTTGCAGGAGCGGATGAAGGTCACCGGCGAGGACGACATCGCGCGCCTGGGCGAGGCGTTCAACAAGATGGCGCAGAACCTCCAGCTGAAGATCCAGCAGCTGGAGGACCTCTCGCGGATGCAGCGCCGGTTCGTGTCCGACGTGTCGCACGAACTGCGCACCCCCCTGACGACCGTACGGATGGCCGCCGACGTCATCCACGACGCGCGCGAGGACTTCGATCCGATGACCGCGCGCTCCGCCGAACTCCTCGCTGACCAGCTGGACCGGTTCGAGACGCTCCTCGCCGACCTGCTGGAGATCAGCCGGTTCGACGCGGGCGCGGCGGCGCTGGAGGCCGAGCCGATAGACCTGCGCGAGGTCGTACGGCGGGTCGTCGACGGGGCCGCGCCGCTCGCCGAGCGCAAGGGGACGAACGTACGCGTCGTCGGCGATCAGCAGCCCGTCGTCGCCGAGGCCGACGCGCGGCGCGTGGAGCGGGTGCTGCGCAACCTCGTCGTCAACGCCGTGGAGCACGGTGAGGGGCGGGACGTGGTGGTGAAGCTGGCCGCCGCCGGGGGCGCTGTCGCCGTCGCCGTGCGCGACTACGGCGTCGGGCTGAAGCCCGGTGAGGCCACGCGCGTGTTCAGCCGGTTCTGGCGGGCCGACCCCGCGCGCGCGAGGACGACCGGCGGGACCGGGCTCGGGCTGTCGATCGCCCTGGAGGACGCGCGTCTGCACGGCGGCTGGCTCCAGGCGTGGGGCGAGCCCGGGGGCGGCTCGCAGTTCCGGCTGACCCTGCCCCGTACGGCTGATGAGCCGCTGCGCGGGTCGCCGATACCGCTGGAGCCGAAGGACTCGCGCAGGAACCACGGCGCCTCCCGCGCACGCGAGAAGAGCGCGACCGTGCCGGTGCAGCAGAGCGCGGACCGGCTTCCGCGCGTGGGCGCGGTTTCCGCCACGGCTGATCCGACGGCGCTGCCGGGGAGCGGGGCGCGGGTCGTCCCGCGCGCGGGAGGGGCGGTTCCGGGGGAGACGGTCGCGGAGGAACGGGCTTTGACGGACGGGGCTTCGGTGGGGTCGGCGGTTTCCGTCGGCGTACCGGGCCCGATGGGTGCATCGGTTGCCGCGGACGTGTCGGCTTCGGCGGGAGTGTCGGTCTCTGTGGACGTGCCGGCCGCCGCAGAGGCGCTGCGGGGCGGTGCCGGTGGTGCTTCCGGGGCGCTGGACGCGTCAGGTTCATCCGGCTTGACTGGTTCATCTGGTTCGAGTGGGGAAGGGGAGGCCGCTCGTGGGCGGTGAGG
>NZ_LIRL01000021.1 GCF_001419795.1 Streptomyces niveiscabiei | reverse complement strand
TGCTCCGTGGCACGGCCGTCGGCGCGGAGCATGCATGCCCTCCGCCGACGGCCGTGCCACGGAGCACGGCGTGGAGGAGGCGGCCCATTACGGCGAGGCGATGCGGACCGTGCTGGAGCAGCTCGACGCGGCCTTCCCCGCGCCGGAGCGGACCGCGCTCGGCGTCGGCTGGAACAGGCCCACGGGCGGTTTCTTCCTCACCGTCACGGTGCCCTTCACCGCCGACGAAGCGGCCCTGGCCCGCTCCGCCGAGGAGTTCGGGGTCATCTGGACGCCCATGTCCTACTTCTATCCGGACGGCGGCGGGGAGAACGCGCTGCGGCTCTCGGTGAGTTACCTCTCGCCTCCGGACATCGTCGAGGGGATCGCCCGTCTGGCGCGCTTCATCACGTCGTACCGCGCCGTTCCCGCCGCTTCGCGAAAATGAGGGCCATCGCATGGACATGGAATACGAGATCAGCTCGCTCGTGGACGGGGCGACCTACCGGGCCGGGAACCCCTTCGAGGTCTGGCGGTGGATGCGGGAGAACGCCCCGGTGCTCCACCACGACGCCGGGGAGTTCGGCCCGGTCTGGTCGCTGACGCGGTACGCCGACATCAAGGCGGTCCTCCGGGACGCGGACACCTTCACCTCGTCGTCCGGGATCCTGCTGCGGCCGGTGGCGCAGGGCGACGACCCGGGCAGTGACAAGACCCTCGCGCTGTCCGACGACGCGCGGCACGCCACGCTGCGGTCGGCGGTCGCCGGGTGGTTCGCGCCGCGCAATCTCCGGCTGCTGACCGAGTCGATGGAGACGGCCGCGCGCACCATCGTGTCCGAGGCGGTGTCGGCGTCCCGGGTCGACTTCGTCACCGAGGTCGCGGCGCGGCTTCCGCTGGACGTGGTGTGGACGTTCTTCGACATCCCGGCCGGCGACCGGGCGGCGGTGACCGGCTGGTCGATGGACGCGTTCTGCGCGACGAGCGCGGTCGAGCGCAGCATCGCGCATCTGGAGATCCTCGAATATTTCAGTTCCCTCGCGCTCAAGCGGCGCGAACGGCCGGGCGACGACCTGGTGAGCGTGCTCGCCGGGATCGAGTTCGAGGGCCGGCTCCTCCCGCTGGAGGAGGTGGTGCTGAACTGCGACAACCTGCTGGTCGGCGGGACCGAGAACGTCCGGATCGCGCTGTCCGGCGGTGTCCACTCGCTGATCGGCCACCCGGATCAGTGGGACCTGCTCCGCGACGACTTCGACCGGGTGATCCCGACCGCCGTGGACGAGATCCTGCGCTGGACGGCCAGTGCCACGCACCTCGTGCGCACCGCCCGCCGGGACGCGGAGATCGGCGGGCAGCGGATCCGGCGCGGTGACCGTGTGGTGCTGTGGCTGCCCTCGGCCAACCGGGATGCGGAGGAGTTCCCCGACCCGGACCGGTTCGACCTGACCAGGACGCCCAACCGGCACCTCTCGCTCGGCAGCGGGCCCCACCACTGCATCGGCGTCCAGCTCGCCAAGCTGGAGATCCGCGCCGTGCTGCGGGAGCTGACCGGCCAGGTGCGCCGGCTCGTCCCGTACGAGGAGGCCGAACGCCTGGACTCCATCGTCGTCAACGGATTCCGTACGCTGCCGGTCCGGTTGGAGCCGCGCGCGTCGATCCCTGTCCCGGAGTGAGCGTCCCTGGGAAGCGCCCTGGGAAGCGACAGGGCGCTGCGGACGCGCGATCGGCGCAGGGACGAGGTGAGGTGATGCGCCGGGGCGGGCTGTGGCGGGACGCGGACTTCCGCAACCTCTGGTTCGGGCTGACGGCGTCGCTCTTCGGAGCCCGGATCACCGCGATCGCCGTCCCTCTCATCGCGAGCCGCACGCTGCACGCCACTCCGCTGGAGATGGGCTCGCTCGTGGCGATGGAGTACCTGCCCTACCTGGTGATCAGCCTGGCCGCCGGTGTCTGGCTGGACCGCCGGCCCAAGCTGCCCCTGCTGGTCCTGAGCGACCTCGTCCGCGCCGGTCTGCTCCTGGCCGTTCCGGTGGCCTGGTTCCTCGATGTGCTGTCGGTGCCCCTGCTCCTCGTCGTGGCCCTGTGCATCGGGTCGTGCACCGTCGTCTCGGACATCGGCAGCACCGCGTACCTGCCCTCGCTGGTCGGGCGCGATCAGCTGATCGAGGGCAACAGCAAGCTGGAGCTGAGCAGTTCCGCCTCCGGCATCGGCGGCAACGCGCTGGGCGGGGTGGTGCTCCAGCTCGTCTCGGCGCCGCTGACGCTGCTGTTCAACTCGGCGGCGTACCTGCTGTCCGCCGCGTTCACCGTCCGGATCCGGCACCGGGAGCCGAAGCGGCGGGTCCCCGACGAGCGGCCGGGGGTGCTCCAGGAGGTCCGCGAGGGCGTCCGGGCGGCCTTCGGGCATCCCGTGATCCGCAGGATCGTCCTGGCCACCACGGTCTTCAACTTCTTCACCTTCGTCATCGAGCCGGTCCTGCTGCTCTTCCTCACCCGGACCCTGGACCTGCCGGCTCTCTCCATCGGCCTCGTGTTCTCCGCGTCGGGCGCCGGGGCGCTGGCCGGTGCGCTCGTCGCCGGCCGGGTCAGCCGCCGTCTGGGGCCGGGCCGTACGGTCGTCGGCTCGCTGCTTCTGGCGGGTCCGGCCGCGCTGCTGATCCCGGCGACGGCTCTCGCGCCCGCGCGGGCCGCCCCCTTCATGATCGTCGCCGTGTACTTCGTCAACTCTGTGATCGTGATCGTCTACAACGTCAACCAGCGCAGTCTGCGTGCCGCTCTGACTCCCGATCGGCTTCAGGGCCGGATGAACGCCTCGATCCGCATGGTGGTCATGGGGGTGGCACCCGCCGGGGCCTTCCTCGGCGGGGCGCTCGGCACGTGGCTCGGCACGCTGCCGGTCCTCGTCCTGGGCGCCGCCGGAATCATCCTCGCCGGCTGCTCCCTGCTCCTGTCCCCCGTCCGGGCGGTCGCCGCCCTCCCGGCCCCGGCGGACGCCGGCTCCGCGCCCCGGGTGCCCGAGCGGGCAGGCCCGTGAGGAGCGGAGCCGTGTGCCGCCGTGACCGGCGCCGTCGGTGTCAGCGGCCGTCGGGGTCAGCGGCCGTCGGGCTGAATCCTCGTCAGGACGGCCTGGGCGACCGCCGCCACCTGATCGCCGAGGTAGAAGTGCCCGCCGGGGAAGACCGTCAGGTCGAAATCACCGGTCGTGTGGTCCTGCCACGCCTCCAGGTCGTCGTAGGTCAGGTCTCTGTCCTGGTCGCCGAAGAAAGCGGAAACGGGGCAGGTGAGCGCGGAATCCGGCCGGCAGGAATACGTCTCGCTGGCGGTGAAGTCGCTGCGGATCGCCGGGAGGAAAAGGCTCAGCACACTGTCGTCGGCGAGAACCCCGGAATCCGTCCCGTTCAGTCTCCTGACTTCCTTGAGCAGTTCGATGTCGCTCAGGAGGTGGAACCGCTCGGCACGCGGGCGTGACGGGGCGCGCCGCGAGGAGACGAAGAGGGCCGCGGGCGTATCGCCCCGGGCTTCGAGGCGCCGGGCGACCTCGAAGGCGACCGCCGCTCCCATGCTGTGCCCGAACAGCACCAGGCGCCGGCCCGGCAGCGGGGCGAGGGCATCGACGACGTGATCGGCCAACGCCTCCAGACTGTTCACCGGGTCCTCGTTGATCCGCTCCCCGCGCCCCGGGTACTGCACGGCGCAGACCTCCACCGCGGGCGACAGGGCGGCGGACAGCGAGTAGAACGAACTGGCCGATCCGCCCGCGTGGGGAAGACAGAGGACCCGTGTCCGTGCTTCCGGTGCCTGATGGAACCGGCGTATCCACGCATTGTGCTCCGGCTCGACAGCCGACATCCCGTTCATCTCCTTCTTGTCGACGTTTCCCGGGTCTTCCGGGGTTTCCGGGTTTTCCTCAGCGGGCGCTGGCTTCGTCCCAGACCCGGACGAGTTCTATGCGCGAAGTGACGCCGATCTTGAGAAACACCTTCCGCAGATGGAAGGCCACGGTGTGGCGGGAGAGGGAGAGCTGGGAGGCGACCTGGGTGTTGGTGAGCCCTTGGGCCACCAGTTCGGCGACCGCGGTCTCGGACCTGGTCAGGTTCTTCACCTCGCTGCTGGGGAGAGTGGGCCAGCGCGTGGCGCGGCTGCGCACCCCGAGGTTCCACAGCCGGTTCTTGACGCGCTGGACGTCGCGGAAGGCGCCGACCGCGAGGTAGGTGTCGCCGCTCCGTTCCAGCACCGGGGCGATGTCGTCCACGGTCTGCCGCTGTTGGTGCAGCAGCACCGCGATGTCCTCCAGGGCGGACGCCCGCGCCCAGGAGTCCTTGTGCGTTTCGACGGCGCGCCACAGGTCGTCCGGATTCCGGGACTCCAGCCCCTTCGCGTGCGAGGCCGCCGCGCACAGCGAACGGGTCCGCGGGTTGGCGGCGGCGAGCCGCTGCGCCGCCTCCGCGCCCTGGCGGGCCAGGGCCTTCTGGTCGGTCCTCAGCGCCAGCCGCACCAGCCAGGCCGCGGCTTCGGGCTGGGAGACGAGCACGCTCCGGCTGACCTGGCCGAAGTCGACGAGTTCCGCGACGAGCGGTGCGGCGGCCTCGGCGCCGTAGGTGGCTTCCCGTACGCGCGCGGTCGCCCAGGCGGTGTGGCCCCCCCAGCCGGAGGCGCGCCCCATGAGCGCGTCGTCGGTGAGTTCCTTGACGTACGACGAGGTGGCCTTCAGGTCACCGCTGCGCAGACTGATCAGAGTCAGCAGGAAATGCGCCACCGCCCAGGCGGGGCAGGGGCGTTTGACGCGTTCCAGCAGGCTTCTGCTCAGCACGGCCGAGACTTCCGTCTCCCCGCTCGCGTAGGCGAGCAGGGAGCGGGCCGCCATGAATTTCACCAGGTCGCTCTCCCTGCCGTGCGGGTCGGGCAGGTCCTGGCGGTACAGAATTTCCCGCGCCCGGTCCAGTTCCCGAACGTGCGCGAATCCGCTGGCGAGGAATATCTTGAAGTTCACCTCACAGTCGCACACTGGATCTTTCGACGCTTTCCGCAGGGGATTGGACAGCGCGTCGAAGCCGCGCTCGGGCCGCCCTTCCCGCCATTCGAAGGCGGCTTGCTGAATCCGTTGATACAAGTCGCAACCACTGCTGGCCGAACCGCCGGAAAGGCATCGGAAAGCAGCAGACTCGAGATTACTCGAAGGGGGGAAAGGCATGCCGACTCGTCCTGGCTTTTGAAGAGTTAGAGAAACAGGCGAAGGC
This sequence comes from Streptomyces niveiscabiei, assembly GCF_001419795.1. Classification (GTDB taxonomy): domain Bacteria; phylum Actinomycetota; class Actinomycetes; order Streptomycetales; family Streptomycetaceae; genus Streptomyces; species Streptomyces niveiscabiei. The sequence continues at coordinate 17,275 of NZ_LIRL01000021.1, read as the reverse complement.
CGAAGCCGGTCGACATAAGCGGGATGATATCTCCGGCAGGAGAAAAGAACGCACGCGAAATCTCCGTTCAAACAGGTGGGGGGTAACGGAGTTGTGGCAGAAAAACCTGGAACTCTTGAAGTTTCTAGCATGCCCGCCCACCGAACGCCCATGATCCACATCACAGCGCGCAGAAGCGCACCCGGCTTGACATGCCGGGAGCCGCGTACTCCCCACTCTTCCCGCCCTTGAAACTTTGAACATCCTTTGGCATCAGGTGCCTTACGCAGCTCACCGCTCGGGGCGAATGATCATCAACGGCGGCCGACACGGCCGCCCCGCACCCCCCACACGCGGAGAACTTCATGCACGACGGAAAAACCCCCGGCCGCCGCCGCTTCCTCGGCCTCGCCGCTGCCGGCGCGGGTGCCGTAGGACTCGCCGGGCTCGGGAGCCGGCGTTCGCCGCGGACGAGACACCGGTACGGACGTACCGCTCCCCGTACGAGATCGACCGCCGCAAGTGGGCCGTCGCGCACGTGCTGAAGAGCTCCGACTCCGCCGCGACCGGTCTCGGCGTCCCGCGCGACACCGTCGTCGTCTCGTGGGTGCGCGCCGCGTCCGTGCAGCGCCAGATATGGGCGACTTCCTGCGCACCGGTTCGGGCGGCGCCGGGACCTTCGGGATCATCGTCGACGCCATACGCGCCCAGTACGCCGCCCAGTTGGGCGCCGACCCGCAGTGGGACCCGGACAAGGACTCCCACCGCGAGGTCTGGGCCGCGCTCACCCCCGACGAGCGGCAGATCGAGATCCTGCGCACCTCGACCGCCCCCGGCGTCTCCCGCCACCACCTCGGCAGCGACGCCGACTTCTTCGACACCACCCCGCAGAACTGGGCGGACGGCGGCCCCCTGTCCGCCCATTACGCCTGGCTGCGCGCGAACGCCGCCCCGTCGGCCCACGCCTCCCCCGCGATCAGCGAGGAACGGTGGCACTGGTCCTACGCACCCGTCTCCGAAGCCGTACTCGACTACGTCCGCGCCGACGAGAGCGTGGTCGAAGGCGCGCTGGACCAGCTGTGGAGTTACGACCCGGCGCGGTTCACCTACATCAAGGCGCACTGGCGGGGCTACATGTACCACGTCAACGAGAAGGCGTACTCCGGGAGTTGAGCCGACGGCGGCTGCTCACCGTGGCGTGACGTGCATGGTGAATCGGACTTCGGTGGCGCCGAGGGTCTCGGTCACCTGCCAGCAGCCGGGCCCACCGAAGTCGATGCCCGTCGGCCACCAGTGCCGGCCACCCGCGTCGGTGGCGAATCCACCGGTACTGCCGCGCACGGAGCCGGATCCGTCCAGTCGTTCGGCGTCGATCCGCGGGGCGCCCTTGCGATCGGTCACCTGCCCCTGGCCGTCGAGTGTGATCGACACGTACTTCGTGCCGTATCCCTGTGCGCCCATGGCTTCCGGGACACGGGGTTCCCGCACCCACAGGTCGCCGGCGCCGTACCACTCGGCCTCCCTGTCGAAGGCTCGCACGGCGGCCGGTACGGAGGCGGAAGGAACCGGTGCGGTGTGGGGGCAGGCCGCGTTCGTCGCGTCGGTGACAGCGGGCTGGCTCGCCGAAGAGGACGGCGGATTCGGCGGCGGTGAGTCCGACGTCGAGCAGCCGACGACCAGCAGCACCAGCAGGCCCACCCCGGATGCCGCTCCTTGTGCCATCCGCCTTCGCATACGGGTCAGTTTTCCACCGCTGTGCGCTCCTGACGACCCCTCTTCGTGCTGGGGCCGACCCGTGGACGGTGCGCGGCTCGCACCGAGGGGCAGCTCGGGCGAAGCCTTCCGCCGTGATGCCCTCGGCATGCCCGGACGGCCACTCCGCCAACTCGATCCGGTAGCCGTCCGGGTCGGTGAGTCACGATGCCTTCGGGCCGTGCGGGCCGCCCGGACACTCGCCGGGTCCGGGACTCAAACCGGTTCCGGTGCGCGTCTCCCGGGTCGTGGCGAGTGACTCCACCTGGACCGCGAGGTGGCCGCTCCCCACGTCGACCGGGCCCGCGCCGGGCTGGTGGACGAGTTCGAGCGAGGCCGCCGGTTCTGGTCCGGTCCCTGCTGCGCCGGATTCCTGGTGGCAGCCGTGCTCGCCTGTCGGGTGGAGGGATGTCCTGCGGATTCCGAGGTGGTGGTCAGTCAGGCCGCCTGGGGCATCGTCGTCCACGGGCAGTCCGGCTGTTCCCGGCAGGGTCCGCAGCGCGGGATCCGTTCCGCCGCGCTCCACGGGTCCCGGGTCTGGGTGTTCGCGCCCGTCTCGGTCCGGAGGTGGGCCGAGTCGAGGATGCGGCGGGAGACGTCGATCAGGCTCGCGTCCTGTCGGCGCAGGAGGTCTTCATGCAGGCGGTTCCACAGCCCGGCGCCGGACCAGCGCAGGAAACGCCGGTGAGCCGTGGACTTCGAGACGCCGAAGCACGGTGGCAGCGACCTCCAGGCACAGCCGCTGACGAGCACGTAGACGATGGCCGCGAACAGGGCGTCGTCGGGGATGCTCGCCGTTCCGCCGCCCTGTGGTCGTCCCTTGTGTTCCGGGATCAGGGAACGGGCCGTCTCCCACAGTCGGTCGGGCACGATCCAGTCCCACGGAGAGCTGTTCGCGGGACGTCCGGTGCCGAGGTGTGCCGCGAGCGGGAAGCCGGTCTGTCGGCGGTCGGCCGGCGCCATGGAGGTGAGCTGGAGTCTTTCCACAGGGGTGAGCACGTTTCATCCAGGTCCGTTCATGATCGAAGCATCAAGCTACGAGCTGGGCGGGGCTGGAACTCGCAGTGGAATGGAAGATCCTCCGAAGTGCCCAGGGAAACGGTCGGCGCCTCCTCCGAATTGGGGAGAACGGACCTCTTCGACCGACGGAGAGGTCCTCGACCCCGGACAGCACCGTGGCCGCTCGGGCTGGGACGGACCCGAGCGGCCACGGTGCTGATTGATGTGCTTACCGGTTCAGGGTGCAGGTCGCGAGGGAGTTGACCTGCCGCTGCCCGGCCGTGCCGCCGACCGCGTTCACAATGCGGTTGATGGTGGCGACGCGCTTGTCCTTGAGCGGGTTCAGAATCGCGTTCCGCACGAAGTTCGCCCCACCCTGCCCCGCCGACGACGCCAGACGGTTGTTCGCCTCCTGAACCTGCGTCACCAGAAGCGCGAGGTTCCGATCCACCTCAGCCTTCGCCCCAGCGGGGACGGCCCGAAGCCTGGCCGCGACGTCCGGACAGTTCACCGTGTTCGCGGCGTTGGCGTTCCCGCCCCCGTTGTTCGCCGCGCCACCCCTGTTGTTCCCGTTGCCGGCGGCACCGCCGTTGTTGCCACAGTTGTTGCCGTGTGCCCCGGCGTTGCCCTGCTGCATGCCGCCGTTGTTCTGAGCGGCACCGGCGTTGTTGTTGGCACCGTTCCCCTGCTGAGCCGCGCCGGCACCGTTGCCCTGCCGCATCCCGCCGTTGTTCTGAGCAGCACCACCGGCGTTGTTGCCATTGCCCTGCTGCGCGCCACCACCGTTGTTGCCGTGGCCGTTCCCGGCGTTGTTGCCCTGCTGCATGCCGCCGTTGTTCCGAGCAGCACCACCGGCGTTGTTGTTACCACCGTTCCCCTGCTGGGCCGCACCGCCGTTGTTGCAGTTGTTCCCCGCGTTGTTGCCTCCCGCATTCCCCGCGTTGTTACCACCCGCGTTGTTCCCACCCGCGTTGTTACCCCCCGCGTTGTTGAGCGAGCAGGTGGCAAGCGTGTCGACCTGCTGCCGCCCGATCGCGGTGCCGGTGGCTTGGGCGATGCGGTTGATGGTGGCGACGCGCTTGTCCTTGAGCGGGTTCAGAATCGCGTTCTGCGCAAAGTTCGCCCCACCCTGCCCCACCGACGACGCAAGACGGTTGTTCGCCTCCTGAACCTGCGTCACCAGAAGCGCCAGATCGCGATCCACCTGTGCCTTCGCCCCAGCGGGGACAGCCTGGAACTGCGCCGCGACATCCGGACAGTTCACCGTGTTCGCGGCGGCCAATTTCGTGGAGCTGGATTCATCGCCCGATCCGGGCGTCTGCCCGGCCAAGGCGGTACCGGCGATCACCGCCCCGGAAAGCGCGACGGCGGCTGCGCTGCCGATCATCGTGATACGGCGCTTGCGGTACTTCGGAAGAGCCCTGGACATACCCATGCCTCATTCTGGTTCAGGGGGTGGCATCCACCGGTGGTCGACCGGCGGATTCTCGAAACGCGGCGCCTGCGTTCGGGGACAAGTACGCGGTCACACACCTCCTGACTCAACAAGTCGCGAGATTTCTTCGACATTCCTTCGAGAACGTCTCCTATCAGCGTGTCCCATGTGGCAATCAAGTGTCACCGGTAAAGCCTTATCCGTCGTCTCCCCCAAAGTGATGAGGCCGGTTCCCTCCTTTCTGATGAGGTGAGCGCACCCCCTGTCCGCCTAGCCTGACGGGAATGCTGCCCGCCGGGAATTCCCTCTCCCTTTTACGGGGAAGCGGAGAAAGGGCCGGAGTCCCGATGCCCAGCACACCGACCACCCCGTCGGACGCTCCCCGTCCTCACCGCGCGACGGTCGCCGCGCTGATCACCGTGGCGGCGGGACTCGACCTCGGCGACCTCCACTGGTTCGGGTTCACGACGCGCTGGCTGAGCGTCATCGTCGTCGCCGGAGTCACGCTGGGGATCTCCCTCGCGTGGCGCCGTGTCCGCCCGGTGACCGCGCTCGTGGTCGCGGGGCTGGGGTACCTGGTCTCGTGGGTGGCCGTCGTCTCCTTCCCCGGTACGGTGCTGCTGCCGACCATGGCGCAGGCCGCGCTGTGGGTGGTGGTGTTCGGGCAGGTCGCGGAGGGCACCCGCCGGATGCGGCTCGCCGGCATCTCCGTACTCGGTGGCTGTATCGCTCTGGAGGGGTTGCAGAACCTCCAGATGGTCGACAGGAGCGACGTGCCGACGGCGATGCTCCTCTACAACACGGTGACCTCGACGTTCGTCCCGCTCGTCCTGTGCGCCGCCGCCGACGCCGTACGCGGCCGGATCCGGCTGGCCGTGGCGCAGGCCGAGCAGGCCGAGCGCCTGCGTGAACTGGACGCGCGTACCGCGGCGCACGACGAACGGCTGCGCCTCGCGCGGGAGTTGCACGACGTCGTCGCGAACCGGCTGAGCGCGGTGGCGATGCGGATCACCGCGGCCGGCCATGTCCGCAGGCCCCCCGCGACACCCGAGGGCAGGGTCCTGGACGAGATCGGCAGGGAGATCGACAGCGCGCTCGGCGAGCTGCGCAGCATGCTGGGGACCTTGCGCGGTGAGGAGGGTGCAGCGGACCCTTCGGCGCCGCCCTCGCTGGCGAACGTCCGGGAACTCGCCGGCTTCGCGCGTCTGGCGGGTGCCGAGGTGACGGTCGTCGTCGAGGGGACCCCGGCGCCGCTGCCCGGCGCGCTGGACCTCACGGCGTACCGCATCGTCCAGGAGGCCCTCGCGAACGTGAGCCGTCATGCCCGTCCGCCGCACGCGACCGTCACGGTCGGCTACCGGCCGGACGGCGTGTACCTGCGGGTCGACGACCGGGGCACGCGGGCCGCGCCGGGGGCTTCGCCGGGCCATGGAATCATCGGGATGCGCGAACGGGCGGCGCTGTGCGGCGGGCGGGCCACCGCGGGTGCCCGTCCGGAGGGCGGCTGGACCGTCGAGGCGACACTGCCCCTGCCAGAGAGGACGACATGACCGTCTCCATACTCCTCGCCGACGACCAGGACATGGTCCGCACCAGCATGCGCATCATGATCGACGTCGAACCCGATCTGGAGGTGATCGGCGAGGCCTCCGACGGCCATCTCGCCGTCGAGCTGGCCGGGCGGCTGCGCCCGGACGTCGTCGTCATGGACATCCAGATGCCGCACATGAACGGTGTGGAGGCGACCCGCCGGATCATGGACCGCCCCTCGCCTCCGGCGGTCCTCGCGCTGACGACGTTCGACCTCGACGACTACCTCTTCGGCGTCCTGCGCGCGGGTGCCGCCGGTTTCGTCCTCAAGCACGATCCGGCTGCCACGCTCCTGGAGGGCATCCGCGCGGTCGCCCGGGGCGAGGGTTTCGTCTCGCCGGGTCCCACCCGCAGGCTGATCACCCGGGTCGCGGGCGACGACTCCGGTCCCGTACGGCTGCCCGACGGCCTCACTCCCCGGGAGCGGGACGTGCTCACGCTCCTGGGGCAGGCCCTGAGCAACACGGAGATCGCCCGGAAGTTGCACATCGAGGAGAGCACGGTCAAGACGCACGTCCAGAGCGTGCTGACGAAGCTGAAGGTCCGTACCCGGGTCCAGGCCGCGCTGGTCGCCAGCCGGGCCGGGCTGGTCGCCGACCCGTCCCGGTGACCTCTTCGGCGTGGCCGATGAGTTTGCGGCTCCCGGGCGGTCCAAGCTCGTGACACCGCCAGGAAAGGACACCGCCATGTCGGAGCTTCTCGTCGACTTCATCACCTCCCTCGACGGCTACGCGTCGGGAGAGGGCTGGCCCGGGTTCTGGGGCCTGGAGGGCCGGGAGTACCTCGCGTGGCTCGGCGAGCAGCCGGAAGCCACTTACCTGATGGGCGCGAACACCTACCGCCTGATGTCGGGCTTCGCCGCCGGCGAACTCCCCAGTGGCCTGGACGAGTTCAGGCCCGAAGAAGAAGCGTCCGTCGACGAGCTCACACAGGCGTCCAAGGTCGTGTTCTCCTCCTCCCTCGAAGAGCCCCTGACCTGGCCCAACTGCACACTCGTCCGCGACGACGCCGTCGAGACGGTCCGCGCCCTCAAGGCGGACGGCCCCGGGCTCCTCAGCACCATCGGCAGCCTCAGCCTGTGCCGGTCCCTGCTGCGCACCGGCCTCGTCGACCGCTTCCGGGTCGTGATGTTCCCGGTGATCACCGGGGCCACGGGCGAGGAACGCATCTACGACGGCTATCCGGACGTCGCCCTGGACATGACCGACCACCGCACCTTCGACGGCCGCATCCAACTGGTCGAGTACAAGCCCCGCGTCCTCGACCACCCCCCACTCGGCACCCCCGCGTGACACCGGCCCGCGCGTACGGCAGCCCTTCGGGTGCCCGGCGTGCGGGCCGTAGACTTGCGGGTCCGGGCTGCCGGTGCGCGCATCCTGCGCCGGTTCCACCGCCTCACACCCCTCTGGAGGGGCCGGCTTGACCGCATCCACCTCCCACCCGCTCCGCCGGTACGGCTGGGACGACGCGTGGGCCGCCGAGTTCGCGCCGTACGAGGCCGACGGGCTCAGGCCCGCCCGTGTGGTGCGGGTCGACCGCGGGAGCTGCGAGACCGTCACCGCCGCCGAGGACGGGCGGGTGTCGACGGTCCGGGCGGGCGTGGGGCCCGTGGCCTCGGCCGATCCCCTGCTCGCCCCCTGCACCGGGGACTGGGTGGCGCTCGACGCGGACCAGGGGGTCGTGCGGGTGCTGCTGCCGCGGCGTACGGCGTTCGTCCGTGCCGTGTCCTCGCAGCGGTCCGACGGTCAGGTCCTGGCCGCCAACGTCGATCAGGTGCTCATCGCCGTCTCGCTCGCCGAGGAGCTGGACCTCGGGCGGGTCGAGCGTTTCCTCGCCCTGGCGTGGGAGAGCGGCGGGCAGCCGGTGGTCGTCCTCACGAAGGCCGATCTGGTTCCCGACCCGGTGACGCTGTCGTATCTCGTCGAGGACACGGAGCAGGCGGCACCGGGGGCGCGTGTGCTGTTCGTCAGCGCGGACACGGGGCAGGGCATGGACGCCCTCGCGGCCCTGATCGACGGCACCGCGGTGCTCCTCGGCCGCTCCGGTGCCGGCAAGTCCACTCTCGCCAACGCGCTCACGGGAACAGGTGCGCAGCGGGTCGACGCCACGCGGGACAGCGACGGCAAGGGGCGGCACACGACGACGACCCGCGACCTGCTGCCGCTGCCGGGCGGCGGTGTCCTGATCGACACGCCGGGGCTGCGCGGGGTGGGGCTGTGGGAGGCCGACCACGGTGTCGCCCAGGCCTTCACCGACGTGGAGTCCCTCGCCCGGGACTGCCGTTTCCCGGACTGCTCGCACGGTGAGGAGCCGGGGTGCGCGGTGCTCGCGGCGGTCGAGGAGGGCGAGTTGTCCGTGCGGCGGCTGGAGAACTACTACAAGCTGCTGCGCGAGAACGAGCGGATCGCCGCCCGGAGCGACGCGCGCCTGAACGCGGAGCTGCTGCGCAGCTGGAAGCGGAAGAAGGCCCTGGGCCGCCACATGATGGAGCGCAAGCGCGGCCCGCAGGGGTGAGCTGTCGTCAGGCGGCCGTTTCGAGGTGGCTCGCGTCGTCGAACCGGAGCAGGCGCCACCCCGAGCCGTCGTGGACGAACTCGTTGATGGAGGTCGCGGCGGGGGTCGCATCGGTGAACAGCACGGGCGGGACGACGTCGAGCAGCGCGGACATGACCGCGACGATGAACCCGGCGTGGCACACCACGAGGACGGTTCGGCCCCGGTGGCGGGAGACCAGGCCCTCGACGACGCGGCCGGCTCTGCCGCGGAACCGGTTCCAGGTCTCGCCGCCGGGGGCGAAGGGCCGGTCGGGGTGGGCGGTCATGTCGAACGCCCCGTGCACGCGCTGGTATTCGTCGATGGAGAGGCCGTCGGCCGCCCCGAAGTCGAGTTCCCTGGCCTGCGTCTCGACGACCGGTTCCGCGAGCTCCAGGCCGCCCGCCAGGATCTCGGCGGTCTCGCGGGCTCTGCTCACGGGGCTGGTCAGCAGCGCGTGGGGGCGCGCCGGTTCGGCCGCCAGCCGGGCCGAGAGCCGGGCCGCCTGTTCGCGTCCGCGCTCGGTGAGACCGGGGCAGCTGCGGACCCCGGCGATCAGCTTCTTCACGCTGGCGTGCGACTGGGCGTGCCGCACCAGCAGGACGCGGGTGGTGGAGGGGTGGTCGTGTTCGTGCGCCGTGCGCGTCATGGTGGGTTCCTCGGATCGGTCTGCGCGGGCAGGTCAGTGGAGATCCCAGCCGCCGTCGACGGTCAGACTCTGGCCCGTGATGAAACCGGCTCCGGGAGAAGTGAGAAACGCTACGGCCTCGGCCACGTCGTCAGGGTGTCCGTGCCGTTTGATGCATTGCCGGTCGAATTCCCGCTGCCTCCATGAGGGGTAATCCGGGTGGGACCGCTGTTCGGTACTCAGTTCGATCGGCCCCGGTCTGACGGAATTCACGGTAATACCGTGCGGGCCGAGTTCGCGGGCCACGGCACGCACGAATGCCTCCAAGCCCCCTTTCGCCGCGATGTACGGGGCGAGTTCCACGCGTCCGATCCGGGTGAGGACCGTGGAGACGGCCACGATCCGGCCGGATCCGCGCGCCACCAGATGGGGTGTGGCGGCGCGGACGCAGGCGATGTGCGCCAGGAGATTGACGTCGACGGCCGAGCGCACGGCGTCCCATGTGGTGTCCTGCCAGGGGGTGTACGTGTACGCGCCGGCGTTGCAGACGAGGGCGTCGAGCCGTGGCCCGCAGGCGTCCATGGCCTGTCGGAGGCGGTCCACGGTCTCTTCGCGCGTGAGGTCCCCGGCCACGGTGGCGACGACGTCCGCGCCGGCCTCCGCCGCCTGGCCTGCGGTGTCGGCGAGTCCGGGGTCCCGGGTCAGGTGGGTGAGCACCAGGTCGTGGGTGGCGGCGAGCCGTACGGCGATGGCGGCTCCGAGGCCCGAACCCGCCCCCGTGACCACGGCGACGCCCCGAGACGACATCACATTCCCCTTCCGCGACGCCCGTTGATCAGCTTGTCCGATACTGCCACCCAAGACAGGCCGATCACCCCCGCGATCCGGCCATTCCGGGAACGACCGCTATCGGCCCCGAAATCCCTGCGGCATTCTGTGATGCTGGATCAGGCCGACGAAGCTGGAGGATTTCAGTGGGTGCCATGGACGCCAAACGTCGGACGAACGCTGATTGTCTGGAGGACATCAAAGAGGTCATCGCCGGCGGTGTCAGCAGCAGCATGCGTGCGGCGGCCGTCCCCGTGCCCCTGGTCGTGCGGCGTGCCGAAGGCTGTCTGATCCGCGATGTCGAGGACGGCGAGATCGTCGACTTCAACATGGGCTACGGCCCGAATCTCTTCGGGTACGCCGACCGCGATGTGGCCGAGGCCCTCGCCGACCAGTTCACCCAGGGCCATATGACCGGGCTGCCGCACGCCCTGGACGCCGAGGCGGGCGCCCTGGTGGCGGAGCTGGTGCCGGGCGTGGAGCAGGTCAGGTTCGCCAACTCGGGCACCGAGGCGGTCACGTCCGCGCTGCGGCTGGCGCGCGCGACGACGGGCCGCTCCCTGGTGGTCACCTTCGAGGGCCATTACCACGGCTGGAGCGAGACCGTCCTGCGCGCGGGCAAGAACACGCTCCAGATCCAGGGGACCCGGCCGACGGACGTCGTGCCCGGCGCGCCCGGCATGATCCCGGAGGCCCTCGCGCACACCGCGCAGCTGCCGTGGAACGACGCCGAGGCCGTCGAGGAGCTCTTCGCGCGCGACGGCGACCGGATCGCGGCCGTCGTCCTGGAGCCGGTCCTGGTCAACGCCGGGGTGATCGCCCCGTTACCCGGTTTCCTCCAGTTGCTGCGCGACCTGACCGCGCGCAGCGGCGCGATGCTCGTCTTCGACGAGGTGATCACCGGTTTCCGGGTCGCCCGGGGCGGGGCGCAGGAGCTGTACGGCGTCGAGCCCGACATCACGGTCCTGTCCAAGGTGATGGGCGGGGGGTTCCCGGTCGCGGCCTTCGGCGGGCGGAGGTCCGCGATGCGGATGCTCGCCACGAACGAGGCGCACCACGCGGGCGTGTACGCCGGGAACCACGCGGCGCTGCGTGCGGTCGTCACCGTACTGGCCAAGATCCGTGCGCTGCCCGGCCTGTACGAGGAGCTGGAGGCCATCGGCGCCGGTGCGGAGGAGGCTCTGCGCGAGGTGTTCGCGGTGGAGAAGCGGCCCGTGCACATCAGCCGGGTCGGGTCCCTGATGTCGGTGGCCCTGCTCAGGAAACCGCTGGAGAGGGGCGACAACCTGCGTGATCTCGCCGAGGCCGTCGACTTCTCCCGGCACCGCCGTTTCCAGGCCCTCGCCCAGCGGGAGGGCGTCTACTTCCACCCGAACGCGCTGGAGCCGTGGTTCCTGAGCACCGCGCACACCGGGGACGTCATCGACAAGGCGGTGGGGGCGCTGCGGCTCGCGCTCACCGATCTCGGATGACCGGCGCGCGGGCGGAACTCCTCTCCCTGCTGCACGCCCGGGCCGCCCGTGCCGGGGACGCGCCGCTGATCGGCGACGACTCCGGGAGCGTCGGTGCGGCGCGGCTGGCCGAACTCGTCGACGTCCGGGCCCGTGCGCTGCGCGGGGCCGGTGTCGGGCCGGGCACGCTGGTGGGAACCGTCGCCTGGCCTGCGGCCGAGTTCGCCGCCGACGTGTTCGCGGTCATCTCCACCGGCGCGGTCGCGGTGCCGCTCTCGCGCCGGCTGACGCCGTGGGAGCTCGACCGGATCCAGGAACGCTGTCCGCTCGACTTCCTCATCGCCCCGCCCGCCGCGCCGTCCTTCCCGGTCACGGCCGCGCACTGGGGGGAGCGGACTTTGACCGTCGGCCGCGAGGGTGCCCCCCGGCCCGCCTTCGCGGACGCGGCCACCGCCCAGATCACGTCGGGTACCACCGGCTACCCCCGGGTCGCGCTGCGCTCGGCCGCCGCCCTGCTGGCCGAGGCCGAGCACTACCGTACGGCGCTGGGTCTCGGGCCCGGCAGCCGGCTGCTGTGCCCGGTGCCCCTCCAGCACGCGTACGGCTTCGGCCTGTGCGCCGTCGCGGCTCCCCTGGCGGGCGCGCCCGTCCGCTGTACGGTGCCGGACAAGCCGCGCCTGCTGCTGCGTGAACTCGCCGCCGGGGACGTGACGTTGTTCGTCGGGGTGCCCCCCATGCTGCGGCTGCTCGCGAAGGCCGCCCGCACCCGCCCGCACGACGGGCCCGCGATCGGTTTCCTCTCCGCCGGCATGGCGCTGGACGCGCACACCGCCGACCTGGTCGCGACCCGGCTCGGCGGACATGTCGGCCAGGTCTACGGCACCACGGAGACCGGCCCGATCTGTGTGAGCCGCCCGGCCCGGTGGCAGCCCGGCGTCCGCGGGCCCGGCCCTGTCCTGCCCGGTGTGCGCGTCGAGCTGTCCCCGGTCCCGGGGGACGGCGCGGGCGACCCGGTGACGGGGCTGGTGACCGTCAGGTCGCCGTCGATGATGCTCGGGTACGCCGAGGGCGATGGCGTCGACGCGGCCGTGCTGCGGGACGGGTTCACGACCGGCGACCTGGCCCGCTGGGAGGGACCGGACCTCGTGCTGGCCGGGCGCCTGTCCACCAGCATCAACGTCGCGGGCGCCAAGGTCAGCCCCGAGGAGATCGAAGCCGTCCTGCTCGCGTTCCCGGATGTCGCCACCTGCCTGGTGGCCGGGGTGGACGATCCGGTCCTCGGGCAGCGCATCAGCGCGACGGTGACGCCGGACACGGTCGACCTGGACAAGCTGGAGCGCTTCTGCCGGGAGCGGCTGTCGCCCTCCTGGGTCCCCCACGCCTTCGCCTCCAGGGCGGAACTGCCGACCACCGAGACCGGGAAGGTCATCAGGCCCCGGACCGGTCAGTGAGGACATGTGAGAGTGAGAACAGAGAACATCTTCCTGGCCGGGACCGGGGCGTTCGTGCCGCCCAGGGTGAGCGTGGCGGAAGCGGTGCGGCGCGGGGCGTACGACCGGGAGCGGATGGAGTCCTGCGGGTGGCGCAACATCGCCGTGGCCGACGGCGTCTCCGCGCCGGACATGGCGGTGGCGGCCGTCCGGCAGGCGGTGGACCGCTCGGGCCTCGGCCCTGAGGACATCGACCTCCTCGTCCACTCCTGCGCGTACCACCAGGGCCCCGACGGCTGGTCGGCGCCGCACTACATCCTGCGCGCCACCCTCGGCTCGCCCGTCCCGGCGCTGACGGTGGAGCAGGGGTGCAACGCGTTCCTCGCCGCCGTGGAGATGGCCACCCAGTACCTGCTGTGCTCGCCGTCCCGCTCCGGCGCCGTGGTGAGCAGCGCGGACAACTTCGGCGCCCCCTCGGTGGACCGGTGGTACGCCCACCGCGACGCGGTGCTCGCCGACGCGGGCACGGCGGTCGTCCTGTCGAAGCAGTCCGGGTGGGCGGCGCTGCGCTCCGTCGAGTCGGTGTCGCTGCCGCAGTACGAGATCCTCAACCGCGGGCACGAGCCGATCTTCCCTCCGGCGGTCACCGCCGGCCGGGCGCTCGACATGAACGAGCACCTGGAGGCGATGGTCGAGGAACTGGGCCCGAAGGCGTCCGAGATCGGCCAGGAGTACGGCGCGAGCGGCGCCAAGCTGGTCGAGCAGGTGACGGGCGAGGCGGGGATCACCGTCGCGGACCTGTCGAAGGTGCTCCATCTCGGGGCGGGCACCACGGACTTCCTCGACAGCCACCTGCGGCCGATGGGCCTGGACGCGTCGCTGGGCGCGGTCGACTTCTTCCGCGACCTCGGCCACGCGGGCGCCGCCGACGTCGGGCTCCAGCTCAACCACCTCGTCGAGGACGGACAGCTGAACGCCGGTGACCACCTCCTGCTGCTGAGCGCAGGACCCGGGCTCATGATCACCGCGGCCGTGGTCACGGTCCTGGAACCTCCCGCCTGGCGCGCCGAGGGGAGCCTCGTGTGACGCGGGGGCAAGGTGACGGGGAGAGCGTCGCGGTCGTCGGGCTGAGCTGCCGGTTCCCCGGTGACGCCGACTCCCCCGACGCGTTCTGGGACCTCCTGGTCCAGGGCCGGGACGGCATCGGCGACGGGGCGGAGCGCTGGGCCCCGTACGCGGACACCGGGCCGGGGCACGCGGCCGTCGTACGGGAGACCCCGACCCGGGGCGGCTTCCTCGCCGACATCGCCGGTTTCGACGCGGAGTTCTTCGGGATCGCGCCGCGCGAGGCCGAGCTGATGGACCCTCAGCAGCGGCTGCTGCTGGAGCTGGCCTGGGAGGCGCTGGAGCACGCGGGGATCCCGCCCCTGGGTCTGGGCGGCACCGACTGCGGGGTCTTCGTGGGCGTCGGTTCGGACGACTACGGGCGCCGGCTGCTGGAGGACCTCGCCCGGATCGAGCCCTGGACCGGTATCGGCGCGGCCCTGTGCGCGACGGCCAACCGGATCTCCCACAGCCTCGACCTGCGCGGCCCCAGCCTCGCGGTGGACACCGCGTGCTCCGCGTCGCTGGTCGGGGTCCACCTGGCGTGCCGGAGCCTGCTCGCCGGGGAGTCCGACGTGGCGCTGGCCGCGGGCGTGAACCTCATGGTGGCGCCCGGCCTCTCGGTCACCCTGGCCCGTGCGGGCGCCACCTCGCCGGACGGCCACAGCAAGCCGTTCGACGCCTCGGCGGACGGCTACGGCCGGGGCGAGGGGGCGGGCGTCCTCGTCCTGAAGCGCCTCGCGGACGCCGAGCGGGCGGGCGACCGGGTCCTGGCGGTGATCCGGGGCAGCGGGGTGAGCCAGGACGGCCGGACCGCCGGCATCATGGCGCCCAACGGCGAGGCGCAGGCCGACCTGCTGCGCAGGACGTACGCGCAGTGCGGCATCGCCCCGCAGAGCGTCGACTACGTCGAGGCCCACGGCACCGGAACCGTCGCGGGCGACCCGCTGGAGGCCGGCGCGCTCGCCGCGGTCTTCGGCGCGGACCGGCCGGCGGACAGCCCGTGCCTCATCGGCTCGGTGAAGGGCAACATCGGGCACCTGGAGGCCGGTTCGGGGATCGCCGGGATGATCAAGACGATCCTCGCGCTCGTCCATGAGGAGATCCCGCCCAGCGTGCACTTCTCCAGCCCCAACCCGCGCATTCCCTGGGAGCGGGCGCGGCTGCGGGTGGCACGGGAGCGCATCCCGTGGCGCCGTGGGGAGCGGCCCCGCCGGGCGGGTGTCTCCAGCTTCGGCTACGGCGGCACGATCGCGCACGTCGTCCTGGAGGAGGCACCGGCACCGGAAGCCTCGGCGGTGCTGGAGAGTGCGCCGGCAGCCTCGCAGGAGCCGTCCACCGTCCCGGCGCCGCCCCTCCTGTTCCCGCTCTCCGGCCGGTCCGAAGCGGCTCTCCGGGAGGATGCCACCCGGCTCGCCGACTGGCTGGACGGGCCGGGCGCGGGCGTCGCGCTCGCCTCTGTCGCGGAGCATCTGGGAACCCGGCGCAGTCACCTGGAGCGCCGGGTCGCCGTCGTCGCCGCCGGCCGCGCGGAGCTGACGGGTGGGCTGCGCCGCTTCGCCGCCGGTGACCCGGGGCCCGGCCTCGCCGAGACGACGGTGACGGACGAGGGCCTGGAGAACGTGGTGTGGGTCTTCTCCGGGACCGGCGCCCAGTGGCCGGGCATGGGCCGTGAACTGCTGGCCACGGACGCCGTGTTCGCCGAGGTGATCGACCGGATCGGGCCGGTCTTCGCCGAGGAGTTCGGCACGACGGCCCGGGAGCTGATCGAGGTCGGGGACGTCACCCGCGTGGACGTGGCCCAGACGATGATCTACGCGGTGCAGATGGGCCTGGTCGCCGTCTGGCGCTCGCTCGGGGTCCGGCCCGCGGCCGTCGTCGGCCACTCCATGGGGGAGATCGCCGCCGCCGCGACGGCGGGCGTCCTGTCGCTGGAGGACGGCGCCCGTCTGGTGTGCCGGCGCAGTGTGCTGCTGCGGCGGGTGGCCGGCGCGGGCGGCATGCTGATGATCGGCCTGCCCGCCGACGAGGCCGAGGCGCGGCTCGCCGGCACCGACGGCGTGGTGCCCGCGGTCCTCGCCTCGCCCGGCACGACCGTGGTGTCCGGCGCGGTCGCGGAGATCGAGGCCCTCGCCCAGGAGCTGACCGCGGACCCGTCGCTGCTGGTGCGCCGCGTCGACAGTGACGTGGCCTTCCACAGCCCGCAGATGGAGCCCCTGATGAAGGAGCTCGCGGAAGCCGCGGCCGACCTCGCCGTGCACGCCCCCCGTATCCCCGTCTACAGCACCGCGCTGGACGACCCGCGCGACCCGGCCGTCCGGGACGGCGCCTACTGGGCGGCGAACCTGCGCAGCCCGGTACGGCTGTCGGGTGCCGTGGCGGCGGCTGCCGAGGACGGGTTCCGTACGTTCCTGGAGGTGTCGGCCCATCCGGTGGTCCGGCATTCCGTGCAGGAGACGCTGGACGCGGTCGGGGCCGACCGGCACTGTCTCGCCGCGTCCCTGCGCCGTGACGCCGGGGAGCGGGAGCACCTGCTGCTGAACGCGGGGCTGCTGTACTGCCACGGCGTCCCGCTCGACTGGCCCGCCGCGCCGGGTGCCCGGCCCCTGTCGCTGCCGGTGCGCAGTTGGCGGCGCCAGCGGTTCTGGCGCGACCTGCCGGTCCACCGGGCCGACCGGGGCCGGCACGATCCGGCGAGCCGTACCCTGCTGGGGCCGCGTGCCACGCTGGCCGGGACGACGCCGCTGGACCTGTGGCGCACCCGCGTCGACCTGGAGTCCCGGCCGTATCCGGGCAGCCACACCATCCACGGCGCGGAGATCGTCCCGGCGGCCGTCGTCCTCCAGACCTTCCTGGCCGCGACCGGGGAGAGCGGGGGGACGGGCGGGCTCTCCGGTGTGTCGTTCGATGTGCCGTTGGCCCTGTCCACGGCCCAGGACGTCGACGTGATCGCGCAGGACGGCGTGATCCGCCTGCTGTCGCGGCCCGCCGACCCGCAGGAGCCCGGCCCCGGCGAACCGGACGGGGGGCCGGCGCTGACCCACGCGGTGGCGTCCGTCTCCGGCGACACCGCGCCGCCACCCCTGCGGCCCGCTGCGACCGCCCCGGGGACAGCGCTCCCCACCGACCGGATCACCACCGCCCTCGCCTCGGTCGGCGTGCCCAGCATGGCCTTCCTGTGGCACGTGGACCGTCTGGAGCAGCTCCCCGTGGGGCTGCGCGCGGACATCGCCGTGCCCGACGAACCGCCGTCCTGGGCCCCGCTGTTCGACGCCGCGCTGTCCATGGCGGCCGTCGCCTTCCCCGGCCCCGCCGTGCTGCGGGTGGTGGCCGGCGTCGGCCGCGTGTGGACCACGGGCGAGCCCCCGCCCCGCGCCCGCCTCGATGCGTACGTCGACGGCGCGGGCTCGGTGGACGTACGGATCATGGCGGCCGGCGGGCGGACCGTGGCCGTGCTGGCCGGGGTCCGGTACGCGGGCGGCGAGACCGAAGCGCGGCCCGCCCAGCCCGGGGAGCTGCTGTTCCGGACGGACTGGCAGCCCCTCCC
>NZ_LIRL01000209.1 GCF_001419795.1 Streptomyces niveiscabiei | reverse complement strand
GGTGAAGGTGAGGGGGGTGGCGTGGGGGGTCTTGCTGTCGCGGACCGGGATGAGGTTCGGGATGTTGTGGGCCACCTCGACGCACTCGCCGCCCGGCTGGGCGTCGCTGTGGGTGGACTTGCGCCAGAGGGCGCCGGTCAGGTCTGGGGTGGCTCGCATGGTGTGAACGTCTCCATCGCCGCTTCGATCATCGCCGCGGACGCCTCCGGCGAGAGAGCGCGGGCTTTCATCCGATCGTAGTCGCGCAGGCGGCGTCGCACGGTACCGCGATCATCGAAGCTCTCTCCGATGCCGGACGCTTCCTGGTAGACGGTGACGGAGTGGTCGGGGAGTGTGAGCAGGATGAGGGTGCCGTTCATGCCTTCGTACGCGCCGACGTCGAACGGGATCACCTGGATCGTCGTACGCGGTGTGTCCACCAAGGCCAGGAGCGCGGCGAGTTGCTCACGCATCACCGCCGGTCCGCCCACCGCGCGCCGGAGCACCGCCTCGTCCAGGATCGCCCAGTACTCGGGGCGGGTGTCGCCGTGCAGGATCTCCTGTCGGCTCAGGCGTTTCGCGATGAAACGGTCGACCTCCTCGGGTGCCGCACTGGGGTGGTCCCGGAGGAACAACGCCCGCATGTACGCCTCGGTTTGGAGCAGCCCCGGCACGAGAGTCGCGCCGTACGCCTGGATCCGCACCGCCTTCGCCTCCAGCGCGAGGCAGTGGTCGAACCGCTTCAGCGGCCTCTCCCGCAGGATCGCCGCGTACATCCCCTGGAACAACACCCCCGTCCCGAACGCCGCGTCGAACTTCTCGGAGATCGGCGGCAGCGGCGGACGCGTCCCCATCTCCACGCCGTAGACGTGCGGTTTGCTGTACTTGACGATGGCCGCCAACTGGCCGAAGGACAGACCCGCCAGGATGCGCTGGCGGTTGAGCTCCCTGCGGTACGACTCGCTTGCGGTGCAGGGCACTTCGAGATCGTTCGCGTCAGTGGTCATGTCGTCGGTCGTCCACCCGTTTCAGGTTCCAGCCGTTAACGGCTCTCACCTACCCGAGGCTAGCGACAGAACGCAACCATGGAGGCACAAACGGTTACCCCCCCTCTCGGAGGCACCCCCATGGACCCCAAACTCCGCCTGCTCCCCTGGACCACCCTCGACGGCCGGCCCTGTTACCTCTCCCCCGACCCCAGTGGCAAGGGACGCATCACTCGACTCGCCGACGAGATCGAGGCCACGCAGATGGACACCGCCGTCGAAGTGCTCGGGCACGCCAAGGTCCTGCTGGACGACCCCGACTCCGCGCCGCGCGAAGTGCGGTTCGCCGGGCGGCGGTTGGCCGAGTGTCTGCGGGACACCGTGCGGGTCGCGGAGTCGCGGGGGCGGCGGCTCGGGGTGGGGGACGACGGCTTCGAGGACGGTGGCTTCGAGGGGGACGACGACGCCC
The DNA here is from genome assembly GCF_001419795.1 of Streptomyces niveiscabiei. Taxonomy (GTDB): domain Bacteria; phylum Actinomycetota; class Actinomycetes; order Streptomycetales; family Streptomycetaceae; genus Streptomyces; species Streptomyces niveiscabiei. Next base: position 11,596 of record NZ_LIRL01000209.1, on the reverse strand, counting down.
CGCTCGGCCCCAAGTCGGGGTGAGCGGAGCGTTGTTCAGTCGGCGGGCTCAGTGGTTGCGGGGGAAGCCCAGGTCGACGCCCGAGGGGCCCTCGGAGGGGTCCGGCCAGCGGGTCGTGATGACCTTGCCTCGTGTGTAGAAGTGGGTGCCGTCGTTGCCGTAGATGTGGTGGTCGCCGAAGAGCGAGTCCTTCCAGCCGCCGAAGCTGTGGTAGCCGACGGGGACGGGGATCGGGACGTTGACGCCCACCATCCCTGCCTCGACCTCCAGTTGGAAGCGGCGGGCGGCGCCGCCGTCGCGGGTGAAGATCGCGGTGCCGTTGCCGAAGGGGGACGCGTTGATGAGGGCGATGCCCTCGTCGTACGTGTCTACGCGGAGGACCGTGAGGACGGGGCCGAAGATCTCGTCCTGGTACGCCTTGGCCGTCGTGGGGACCTTGTCGAGGAGGGAGATGCCGATCCAGTGGCCGTCCTCGAAGCCTTCGACGGTGAAGTCGCTGCCGTCCAGGACTACTTCGGCGCCCTCGCCAGCCGCGCCCTTCACGTACGACGCCACCTTGTCGCGGTGCGCGGCGGTGATGAGGGGGCCCATCTCGGACGTCGGGTCGTTGCCGGGGCCGATCTTGATCTTCTCGGCGCGTTCGCGGATCTTGGCGACCAGCTCGTCGCCGATCGAACCGACCGCGACGACAGCGGAGATGGCCATGCAGCGCTCGCCGGCGGAGCCGTACGCAGCGGAGACGGCCGCGTCCGCAGCCGCGTCGAGGTCCGCGTCGGGGAGGACCAGCATGTGGTTCTTCGCGCCGCCAAGTGCCTGGACCCGCTTGCCATTTGCGGAGGCGGTGGTGTGGATGTAGCGGGCGATGGGGGTCGAGCCGACGAAGGAGACGGCCTTGACGTCGGGGTGCTCCAACAGGCGGTCCACCGCCACCTTGTCGCCGTGGACGACGTTGAAGACGCCGTCCGGGAGACCGGCCTCCGCGAGGAGTTCGGCGATCTTGAGGGACGCCGACGGGTCCTTCTCGGACGGCTTGAGGACGAACGTGTTGCCGGTCGCGATGGCGATGGGGAACATCCACATCGGCACCATGGCAGGGAAGTTGAACGGCGTGATGCCCGCGACGACGCCCAGCGGCTGACGGATCGAGGCGACGTCGACGCGGCTCGCGACCTGCGTGGACAGCTCGCCCTTCAGCTGGACGTTGATGCCGCAGGCGAGGTCGACGATCTCCAGGCCCCGGGCGACCTCGCCGAGCGCGTCGGAGTGGACCTTGCCGTGCTCGGCGGTGATGAGTTCGGCGATGGCGTCGCGGTTGGCGTCGAGCAGCGCGCGGAACTTGAAGAGGATCTCGGTGCGCTTGGCGAGGGAGGACTGACCCCAGCTCGTGAACGCGTCCTTCGCGGCGGCGACGGCGGCGTCGACCTCGTCGACCGTCGCGAACGCGACCTTCGTGGTGACCGCGCCGGTCGCCGGGTCCGTGACCGGACCGAACGTGCCCGACGCGCCTTCGACGGTCTTGCCGCCGATCCAGTGGTTGACGATCTTCGTCATGACCAGATGCTCCTTCTTGTCGATCAGAGGTGGCGGCGACGGGTGGCGACGTGCCGTTCGTACTGCTCACGGGCCTTGACGGCGGACGGTCGGGTCGCGGTCTCGGCCACGGGAACATCCCACCAGGCTTGCGCCGGGGGCGCTCCCGACACTGTGTCTGCCGTTTCGGTCTCGACGTAGACACAAGTGGGGGTGTCGGCGGCGCGCGCCTCGGCGAGGGCCTCGCGCAGGTCGCCGACGGTCTTGGCGCGCAGGACGCGCATCCCGAGGCTCTCGACGTTGGTCGCGAGGTCCACGGGGAGGGGGGCACCGGAGAAGGTGCCGTCGGGCGCGCGGTAGCGGTAGGCGGTGCCGTACCGCTCGCCGCCGGTCTCCTCGGAGAGGCCGCCGATGGACGCGTACCCGTGGTTCTGGATGAGGAGCATCTTGATCGCGATGCCCTCCTGTACGGCGGTGACGATCTCGGTCGGCATCATCAGGTACGTGCCGTCGCCGACCAGCGCCCACACGTTGCGCTCGGGGGCGGCGATCTTGACGCCGATGGCCGCCGGGATCTCGTACCCCATGCAGGAGTACCCGTACTCCAGGTGGTACCCGTCCTTGGAGCGGGCCCGCCACAGCTTGTGCAGGTCGCCGGGGAGGGAGCCGGCCGCGTTGATGACGATGTCCGACTCGTCGGAGAGGGCGTCCAGTACCCCTAGTACCTGAGGCTGAGTCGGCCGCACATCCTGCTCGGTCGCCTCGTACGCCGCGTCGACGCGCTGCTCCCAGCGCTCCTTGTCCTGCGTGTACTCGTCCACGTAGGCGGTAGTAACGCGGTAGTCCTGGAGAGCTACGGCCAGCTCGGTCAGCGCACTGCGCGCGTCCGCCACCAGCGGGAGGCCCGTGAGCTTGTGCGCGTCGTACCCCGCGATGTTGAGGTTGAGGAAGCGGGCGTCCGCGTCGAAGAGGGTGTTCGAGGCGGTCGTGAAGTCGGTGTAGCGGGTGCCGACGCCGATGATCAGGTCGGCCGTGCGGGCCAGTTCGTCGGCGGTGGCGGTACCCGTGTGGCCTACCCCGCCTACGTCCTGAGGGTGGTCGTAGGAGAGGGAGCCCTTGCCTGCCTGGGTGGAGGCGACGGGGATACCCGTCGTCCTCACGAGGGACGCGAGCGCCTCCTCCGCGCGGCTGTGGTGGACGCCGCCGCCCGCGACGATCAGGGGCCGCCGGGCCGCCTTGACCGCCTCGATCGCCGCCGACAGCTCGACCGGGTCGGCGCCGGGACGCCGTACGGTCCACACGCGGTCGGCGAAGAACTCGTCCGGCCAGTCGTACGCCTCGGCCTGCACGTCCTGCGGGAGCGCGAGGGTCACCGCGCCGGTCTCGACCGGGTCCGTGAGGACGCGCATCGCCTGGAGCGCGGCCGGGATGAGGGCCTCGGGGCGGGTGACGCGGTCGAAGTACTTCGACACCGGGCGCAGCGCGTCGTTCACCGACACGTCCCCGGCGTACGGGACTTCGAGCTGCTGGAGGACCGGGTCGGCGACGCGGGTCGCGAAGATGTCACCCGGGAGGAGGAGGACGGGGAGGTGGTTCACCGTCGCGAGGGCCGCGCCGGTCACGAGGTTCGTGGCGCCGGGGCCGATCGACGTCGTCACCGCGTGCGTGGAGAGCCGGTTCGACTGGCGGGCGTAGCCGACCGCCGCGTGGACCATCGACTGCTCGTTACGACCCTGGAGGTACGGCATCCGGGTGTCGTACTCCAGTAGGGCCTGGCCGAGGCCCGCCACGTTGCCGTGGCCGAAGATCCCCCAGGTCGCGCTGATCAGCCGCTGCCGCTGTCCGTCGCGTTCGGTGTACTGGGCGGCCAGGAAGCGCACGAGCGCCTGGGCCACTGTGAGCCTGGTGGTCATCGGTAACCCTCCGTGTGGTCCGGGTGGAAGCAGATCCGCCATTCGCGGGTGTCCCCCGGTCCGGCCATGACGTTCAGGTAGTACATGTCGTGGCCCGGCTGCGCGATCGACGGGCCGTGCCAGCCGTCGGGTACGAGGACGGCGTCACCCGAGCGGACCTCGGCCAGGACGTCCGCGCCGCCCTCGCGGGAGGGGGACACGCGCTGGTAGCCGATGCCGTGCGGGCCGTCGATCTCGAAGTAGTAGATCTCCTCCAACTCGGCTTCCTCGCCCGGCCGGTGCTCGTCGTGCTTGTGCGGCGGGTACGAGGACCAGTTGCCGCCGGGCGTGACGACCTCGACGGCGATCAGCTTGTCGCAGTCGAAGGCGTCGGCCGAGGCGAAGTTGCGCACGTGGCGCAGCCGGTTGCCGCTGCCGCGTGCTTCGAGGGGGACCTCCGGTGCGGGGCCGTAGCGGGCGGGGAGTCGTCGCTCGCACTTCGCTCCTGCCAGGGCGAAGCGGCCTCCCGCACCGGAGGCGATCGTTGCCTGGGCGTCCCGGGGAACGTACGCGAAGTCGGTTACCCCCGCGAAAACGCTTTCCCTGCCCAGGAGTTGGAACTGTTTTCCCTCTGTTTGCACGGTACATCCGCCTTCGAGGGGGAGCACGATCCACTCCGTGTCCCCGGTCTCGAAGGTGTGCGCGGCGCCTTGGCCCAACTCGACGATACGCAGGGCGCTGTAGCCCCACCCCGCGCTTTTCGGGTCGATGTGCAGCGCGTAATCGCCTTGCGCGGACGCGCCCTTGGGTACGTACAGGTCGTTGCTCATGCGGCCCTCACAGCAGTCCTACGGCGGTGTCCACGGCGGCGGCGACGTCCCCGTCCGCCGGGTACAGCAGCGAGCGGCCGACCACCAGGCCCCGTACGGTGGGGAGTTGGAGCGCTCCGCGCCACTTCTCGTACGCGCCGTCCTGGTCCCCGCCGACCTCGCCGCCCAGCAGCACGGCGGGCAGCGTGGACGTCTCCATGACCTCGGCCATGTCGTCGGGGTTCTCGGTGACCGGGAGCTTCAGCCAGGTGTAGGCCGACGTGCCGCCCAGGCCCGAGGCGATGGCGATCGAGCGGGTCACCGCCTCCGCCGACAGGTCGTTCCCGACCTTGCCCTCGGGAGTGCGGCGGCTGATGAACGGCTCGACGAACAGCGGGAGTTGACGGGCCGCCATGTCGTCGATCGCGCGGGCCGTGGTCTCCAGCGTGGTGAGGGAGCCGGGGTCGTCGTAGTCGATGCGCAGGAGGAGTTTCCCGGCGTCGAAGTTCAACCGCTCGATGTCCTCGGCGCGGTGGCCGGTGAAGCGGTCGTCCATCTCGAAGACCGAGCCCTGGAGGCCGCCGCGGTTCATCGAGCCCATGACGACCTTGCCGTCGAGGGCGCCGAGCAGCAGCAGGTCGTCGAGGATGTCGGCGGTCGCGAGGACGCCGTCCACGCCGGGGCGGCTCAGCGCGAGGCACAGCCGTTCGAGGAGGTCGGCGCGGTTCGCCATGGCGAGCTTGTCGCCGCCGACGCCGAGGGCGCCGCGCGCGGGGTGGTCGGCCGCGACGATCATCAGGCGGCCGGTGTCGTTCACAAGGGGGCGGCGGGCGCGGGACGCTGCCGCTTCGGCCACCGCTTGAGGGCGTTCGGTGCGGAGGCGGACGATCTCGCCGATGTCCACGGCTACGGGGCTCATCGGCCGTCTCCGGTCTGGGTGTCGGGGGTGGCGCCGGTCGCCCGGGCGGCGTCGGAGGGGGTCCCGGCGGCAGAGGTGGCGGCCGTTTCAGCAACCGTTTGCACAACCGCTCCCGCCGCCCCCGAGAGCTCCGGCGTGACCTCGCCCGCCGCGACGGCCGCCTCGATCTCGGCGGGTGTCGGCATCGCCGAGCTGCACTCCAGGCGCGAGGCGACGATCGCGCCGGCCGCGTTGGCGTGGCGCATGATCTTCTCCAGGTCCCAGCCTTCGAGCAGCCCGTGGCAGAGCGAGCCGCCGAACGCGTCGCCCGCGCCGAGGCCGTTGAGGACGCTCACCGGCAGCGGCGGCACCTCGGCCTCCTCGCCCTTGCTGTTGACGGCGAGGACACCCTTGGGTCCCTGCTTGACGACGGCGAGTTCGACCCCCGCGTCGAGCAACGCCCGTGCGGCGGCCCGTGGTTCGCGGACGCCGGTCGCGACCTCGACCTCGTCGAGGTTCCCGACGGCGACGGTCGTGTGCTTCAACGCCTCGGTGTAGAACGGCCGCGCGGCCTCCGGGTCGGACCAGAACATGGGGCGCCAGTCGAGGTCGAAGACCGTCGCGGAGGCCTTCGCCCGGTGGGCGAGCGCCGCGAGGGTCGCCGTACGGCTGGGCTCCTCGCTGAGTCCCGTGCCGGTGACCCAGAACAGGCGCGCTTCCTGAATGGCCGTCAGGTCCAGTTCGTGGGCGTCGAGTTCGAGGTCCGGGGCCTTGGGGCGGCGGTAGAAGTAGAGGGGGAAGTCGTCCGGCGGGAAGACCTCGCAGAAGGTGACCGGGGTCGGGAGCCCGGCGACCGGGGTGACCCAGCGGTCGTCGACGCCGAAGCGGCGCAGCTCCTCGTGGAGGTAGGTGCCGAACGGGTCGTCGCCGGTGCGGGTGATCACGGCCGTACGCCGGCCCAGGCGGCTCGCGGCGACCGCGACGTTCGTCGCCGAACCGCCCAGGAACTTCCCGAACGAGGTGACCTGCGGGAGTGGGACGCCCGTCTGGAGCGGATAGAGGTCCACTCCGATCCGTCCCATGGTGATCAGGTCGTACGCCATCGGGTTCCCTTCGCGTCGGCTCTCCACGGCAATCGGCTCTGCAACCGTTTTCTAGCCTCGCCCTCCGAGCCCTGTCAATACTTTGTCCAGACATTCGGACCAGGTCTTGACACCTCTCGCGGGGAGACCGCACCCTGACGCCCATGACGACGCTGTCCTCATCCCCCTCACTCTCCCGTATCCGGATCGGTTCGGCCCCCGACAGCTGGGGCGTCTGGTTCCCGGACGACCCCGCCCAGGTGCCCTGGCAGCGGTTCCTCGACGAGGTCTCCGCGTCCGGGTACGAGTGGATCGAGCTGGGCCCGTACGGGTACCTGCCGACCGACCCCGCGGTCCTGACGCGCGAGGTCGCCGAACGTGGCCTGAAGGTGTCGGCCGGCACGGTCTTCACCGGGCTGCACCACGGCGAGTCCGTCTGGGAGAAGACCTGGGCGCACGTCGCGGACAACGCGGTGCTCGCGCAGGCCATGGGGGCCAAGCACCTCGTCGTCATCCCGTCCTTCTGGCGCGACGACAAGACCGGCGAGGTCCTGGAGTCCGACACGCTGACGCCGGAGCAGTGGCGCAACCTGAACACGCTGACCGAGCGGCTCGGCGAGCGGGTGCGGGACGAGTACGGCCTGAAGATCGTCGTCCACCCGCACGCCGACACGCACATCGACAGCGAGGAGAACGTCGTCCGGTTCCTGGACGGCACGGACTCCTCCCTGGTCTCGCTGTGCCTCGACACCGGGCACTACGCGTACTGCGGCGGCGACAGCGTCAAGCTGATCGAGACGTACGGGGAGCGGATCGGGTACCTGCACCTCAAGCAGGTCGACCCCGAGATCCTCGCCGACGTGCGCGCGAAGGGGACGCCGTTCGGGCCCGCTGTCGCGCAGGGCGTCATGTGCGAGCCGCCGACCGGGGTGCCGGAGCTGGGTCCCGTCCTGGAGGCGGCCGGGAAGCTGGACGTCGACCTGTTCGCGATCGTCGAGCAGGACATGTACCCGTGCGAGCCGGACAAGCCGCTGCCGATCGCCCAGCGGACGCGGGCGTTCCTGCGGTCCTGCGGGGCATAAGGGTCTTCTGTTCGCCGTGTCCGGAACGCGCTCCCTTTGAGGCGCGCGTTCCGGACATTTTTTGTCAGCTGTGTCACAAACACCACCCCTATGTCACGCATGTTCCGTGTACGCGGGCTTTCGGTCACACGTGATCAACCGCCGCTTCCTTCCGGTCGGGCGGCGTCGTTCAGCAGTTCATGACAGACCGTCAGCTCTGGTCCTACAGGGACATCGCCGCACACATCCGCGTCCAGCCGGACACCGTCCGCTCCTACCGCAAGCACGGGCACCTGCCGCCCCCGGACCACGTCGAGGGAGGCAAGCCGTTCTGGTACGCCGACACGGTCCGGGCCTGGGCAGCGTCGAGACCCCGGAGCCAGACCCGCCGGGAGGAGTGACCGGCCCCGGCGGCTCCTGAAAATCGTTCTGTGCCCCGCCTCCGGGTGGGGCACAGTGCCGTCCATGGACTTCTCCGTGAAACCCGTTCTCAGCGGCCCCCTGACCGTGCTGCGCCCCTTCACCGAGGCCGACGCCGAGGTCATGGCCGGCCTCATGGAGGACCCGGAGGTCGTCCGGTTCACCGGGGCCTCGCCGAATCCGCTCAGCCCCGAGTTCCTGCGGTCCTGGTACGGCTCGCGCAGCGCGCAGGGCGACCGGCTCGACCTCGCCGTCACGGACCGGGAGACGGGGGAGGTCGTCGGCGAGGTCGTCCTCAACGAGTGGGACCCGGCGGCGCGCAGCTGCACGTTCCGTACGTTCCTGGGCGCGCGCGGGCGCGGGCGGGGGTTCGGGACCGAGGCGACGCGGCTGATCGTCGGGCACGGATTCGATCAGCTCGGGCTGCACCGGATCGAGTTGGAGGCGTACGCGTTCAACTCTCGCGCCATAAGGGTTTACGAAAAGGTCGGATTCGTGCGCGAAGGGGTGCGCAAGGAGATCGAGCTGAGGGACGGGAAGTGGGTCGACGAGGTGGTGATGGCGATCCTGGAGGACGAGTGGGCCGTCCACCGGGGGCACCCCGAGGGGGTCACCGCCACGGCTCGATGACCGTCACGCCCGCGCCCGGCGCCGTCCCCATCGCCTCCAGGGCCCGCGGGACGGCGTCCAGGGCGATCGTCGAGGTGACGAGCCGGTCGGGGCGCAGGGCGCCCGTACGGACCGCCTCCAGCATCTCCGGGTAGGTGTGGGCGGCCATGCCGTGGCTGCCGATCAGGCGCAGTTCCAGGGCGATCGCGCGGGCCATCGGGACGGGGGTCGTGCCGGTGTCGGAGGGCAGGAGGCCGACCTGGAGGTGGCGGCCCCTGCGGCGCAGGGAGTTGACGGAGGCCGCACAGGTCGCCGGGGAGCCGAGGGCGTCCAGGGAGAGGTGGGCGCCGCCGCCGGTCAGCTCACGGACGTACGCGGCCGTGTCGTCGACCGTGCCCGCGTCGACGCATTCGGTCGCGCCGAAGGTCCGTGCGAGGTCCAGCGCGCGCGGGCTGACGTCGACGGCCACCACGCGCGCGCCCGAGGCCGCCGCGATCATCACCGCCGACAGGCCGACGCCCCCGCACCCGTGCACGGCGACCCACTCCCCCGCCGCGACGCGCCCCTGCTGCACGACCGCGCGGAACGCCGTCGCGAACCGGCAGCCCAGGGAGGCCGCCGTGGCGTACGAGAGGTCCTCGGGGACGGCGACGAGGTTGACGTCGGCGTGGTCCAGGGCGACGTACTGCGCGAAGGAGCCCCAGTGCGTGAAGCCGGGCTGCGTCTGGCGCTCGCACACCTGGTGGTCGCCGGCCTGGCAGGCGGGGCAGCTGCCGCAGCCGCACACGAAGGGGACGGTGACACGGTCGCCCGCGCGCCAGCGGGTGACGTACGGGCCGGTCTCCTCGACGACACCGGCGAGTTCGTGCCCGGGCACGTGCGGGAGGGCGATGTCCGGGTCGTGGCCCATCCACCCGTGCCAGTCGCTGCGGCACAGGCCGGTGGACTCCACCCGGACCACGACGCCGTGCTCCCGCGCGCGCGGGTCGGGCACCTCCCGCACCTCGGCCCGCTCGCCGTACCGCTCGAACACCACTGCCCGCATGTCGCGCTCCCTTCCGGTCCGACGATCATGCAGGAAGCGGGGGTGAGGGGGTACCCCGTGCGCGCCGCCCGGACTGCGGTGCCCGGCGCACCCCCCTAAAGTGCGACGAAAGCCACCCTCCCCGCCTCCCGAGGGGCCTCTGTGACGCACTCCCCGCCGCCCGGTGCGCCCCGCGCGCGTATCCCTGGTCCGCAGCAGCCGCCGCCCACGTACCCGCGGATTCCCGAGGGGCTGTGGAAGCACGCGCTCGCGGGCGGGCTGACGCTGTGGGTGCTGACCGCGCTCACGACGTACGCGACGGGGAACACGACGCTGCTGCCGACGCTGATCCTGCTGGGGAGCTTCCTGGTGCCCGTCACGTTCGTGCTGTGGGCGTACGAGCGGCACGGGCGCGACCTCGGGGTGAGCGTGCTGCTGGGGTGCTTCCTGACCGGGGGGACGCTCGGGGTGCTGGGCGCGTCGGTCATGGAGACGTATCTGCTGCGCCCCTCCGCGTGGATGTTCGTGGGCGTGGGGCTGATCGAGGAGGGCGTGAAGCTCGGGGCGCTGATGCTCGTGGTGCGGCGGCAGGTGCGGCTGCGGGGGATGCGCGCGGGGCTGGTGCTGGGGGCGACCGTCGGGTTCGGCTTCGCGGCCCTGGAGAGCGCCGGGTACGCCTTCGACGCGGCCGTGTCGACCCGGGGGGTGGATCTGAGGGCGCTGGTCGAGACGGAGGTCCTCAGGGGGCTCCTGGCGCCTTTCGGGCACGGGCTGTGGACGGCGATCGCCGGGGGCGTCCTGCTGTCGTCCCGGATGCCCAGCGGGCGTTTCCGGATCACCGGCCCGGTCGTGGGCGCGGTCCTCGGCGTGTCGCTGCTGCACGCGCTGTGGGACTCGACGCACGGGATCGCGGTGTGGCTGGTCACGCGGCTGACGAGCGTCGATCTGGAGCGTGAGCTGTTCGAGGTGGGGTACCTGGCCGACGCGACCCGGCAGCAGGAGCACCTGTTCACGCTGTTCTCGGTCGGCGGGATGGCCTGTGTCGCGCTGTTCGGGCTGTCGTGGGCGCGGTCGCTGGCCCGCCGGGACCCCTCTTGGAGAAATACCCCCTAGGGGTATACAGTCGGAGGAGAAGGAGCACCGTGGGCCCCAGCCGGCCCCCGCTCTCCCACGCCTTCCCGAGGAGTAACGACATGACCGCCCCCACCGACACCGTCGTCGCCGTCTACAAGGTCAGCGGCATGAGCTGCGGCCACTGCGAGGGCTCCGTCTCCGGCGAGATCTCGCAGATCGAGGGCGTCAGCTCGGTCAAGGCCGTCGCCTCCAGCGGCGAGGTCACGGTCGTCTCGGCCGCCGCGCTGGACGAGGAGGCCGTTCGCGCGGCCGTCGACGAGGCCGGCTTCGAGCTGGTCGGCCGGGCCTGAGACCCGCTCCCCCATCCCTCCGACGGGCCGTACGACCGACCCCGGTCGGGTACGGCCCGTCGCGCTTCCTGGAGTCACGGAGATGTCCAGCACGCACGCACCGGCGGCCCCGCAGACGGCCGAGGTCGAACTGATCATCGGCGGCATGACCTGCGCCTCCTGCGCCGCCCGGATCGAGAAGAAGCTCAACCGGATGGACGGCGTCGAGGCGACCGTCAACTACGCGACCGAGAAAGCCAAGGTCAGTTACCCCCCGGGGGTAGCGGTGACGGATCTGATCGACACCGTCGTCAAGACCGGATACACCGCCGAGGAACCCGCGCGCGTGGAGGACGTTCCGGACACCGACGCCCCTGAGGGCGACGATCCGGAACTCGTCGCCCTCCGGCAGCGCCTGCTGGTGTCCGTCGTCCTCGCGGTCCCCGTGATCCTCCTGTCGATGATCCCTTCGCTCCAGTTCGACAACTGGCAGTGGCTGTCCCTGACGCTCGCGGCGCCGGTCGTCGCCTGGGGCGGCTGGCCGTTCCACAAGGCCGCCTGGACGAACCTGCGGCACGGCTCCTCGACGATGGACACGCTGGTGTCCGTCGGGACGGCCGCCGCGTTCGGCTGGTCCCTGTGGGCGCTGTTCTTCGGGGACGCCGGGATGCCCGGGATGCGGCACGGCTTCGACCTGACCGTCTCGCGCGGGGGCGCGTCGTCCGCGCTGTACCTGGAGGTCGCCGCCGGGGTCACCACGTTCCTGCTGCTCGGCCGGTACCTGGAGGCGCGCGCGAAGCGGCGTTCCGGGGCCGCGCTGCGGGCGCTGATGGAGCTGGGCGCCAAGGACGTCGCCGTCCTGCGCGAC